>RFIK01000024.1 GCA_003695605.1 Chlorobiota bacterium | reverse complement strand
GTTTTTTGCAGCCTTCCGATCAACCGAATACGGAGCATTGACAATGCGAATGTGCGCCGCTGTGTTGCTCAGTCTGGTGGCAACTGTTCACCTTGCCGCGGTAGGACCATGCGATGGTAACAAAGCCTGCGTCGGGCGTGCCTATACCGGAAGTGTCGCAACGGGGCAGAACCACCATTACGTCAACGTTGCGGCCTCGCCATCCCTACGCAGTATTGCAACGCAGATGACCGTGGAAATGTGGATCAACGCCACGCGGCAGAGCGGTGGACGTGTCATCATCGCAGGCATCTGGGGTCCCTACAGCGACGACAACGACGTGTGGCTCTTTTCGATTTCCCCCAGCGACCGGCTCACCTTCGAAGTCAATGGGCCACAAGATCGTGGCAGCCAGGACAACACGGTTGCCAGTGCACCCTTTGGCCCCTATTACGGGCGATGGACACACATTGCCGCAACGTTCGATGCCGGCAGGGTCTGCCTCTACATTGACGGCGTCTTGCAAGACTCTGCATTCAATGCGCAGTACCCTGCTGCGCGTCTTCGGCAGCCGCAGAATCCAGCCTCCGCACTGAAAATTGGCAGCATCAACGGATTTTTCGACTCCCCGCAGAATCGAGCATTCGTCGGCCAGCTCGACGAAATCCGCATCTGGAACCGAGCACTCGGACGCCAGGAGATTGCTTGCAATCGCTTCCGCTCCCTCGAAGGGAACGAACAAGGGCTTGTGCTCTACTTCCGCTGCAACGAACAGGAAAACGACTTCCTTACACCGCTCTGTGACGCATCGGGCAATGGCAACCAAGGGCGCCTGTTTAGTGGGGCAACCTGCCGACCACCCTCACCTCCACGGATAATTCCCCGAAGCACGACCATAAGCCCGCAGACTATCGCCGAACAGGTAGACTGTGACTCAACGCGCTCGTGGCTCATTTCGATTGCGGACACAACCGAGTGCGGTAGCAGTGTCACGCTCTCCGTTGGGGGGCGGGATCGCTCATTCTTTCGCGTTAGTCCTGCGTCGCTTGTGCTCGCGCCTGGCGGAGCGCCACAAGTAGCGACCGTCACCTACAGCGGGTACTTGACAGGGAGCATTCAAGCATTCGTCCGCATTGCTGGCACCAATCGCTGCAGTGCAAGTGACACGGTGCACATTCAACTCAACCGCCGTACTGAACTGACCTACCGCCCCAGTCGTATTACGTTCGATACGCTCTTTGCGCGCTGCCCGAGCCGCGCGCTGCTCGATACGACCATTCGTATCTGCAACGAAAGTGCTGCCATTGGTACGCCGCAACCGGTCACGATCACGGGCGCAATGACTCGCCAGCCAGCGATTTTCCGTGCGTTCCCCGCCAGTGGAGGCTCGTTCCCGATTCTGCTCCTGCCTGGCGAGTGTGCTGACATCACTGTTCGCTTCTTCGCGCAGGATACGACGGCGCTCTTTCTGGATACACTCTACATCCTCTCGACCGATCGCTGCCCAGGCAATGGCATTATTCCTCTTGCAGGTCGAACACAGCAGGTCTTCGCTATTCGCCGCGCAGATGGGCAAACACCGATTGGCTCGCTGCAATTTCCTCCAACCTGCCCGGGAGATCTGTCGTCCCCGCAGGTGTGGAATTGGTACAACCTCACCAGCCGGCCGCTCACCATTGATAGCGTGGTCTTTCCACGCGTGCTCGTGGCGATACGACTTCCCCGACTGCCGTACACGCTTGCTCCATCGAGCCAAACAGGCGAATTCGAGAAGTACTTCCGCTTTCGTCCACTCGTGCCGGGTGTAGTCCGTGATTCGATCGTTTTCTACGCGCACCTGCCCGGTGAGCCATGCCAGTTCGTTATCGCAATTCCGTTCAGCGGTCGCGGTCTCGACAATGACGTTCAATTCACAACTGGCGCGATTGATTTTGGCAATGTCATTGTCGGCCAAGAAGCTCGCCACGACGTCGTGCTCCGCAACAACAGCACAACCGACGCGATGACCGTCTCGCTCTACCTCAAGCGAGGCGAGGAATTCATCCTCCTGCAGCGGAACCTCCAACTCGCGCCGCAACAAACACGAACGCTCAGCAACATCCTGGCTTTCCGGCCGACCGAGCCGCTCGACTACACCGATACGCTCTGCCTCTTTGAACAGCGCTGCTACATGACTGCGTGCATCCCTGTCCATGGGCGTGGGATTATCGAGCGATTTCGCTACGAGCCGCCGGTGCTGCGCATCGAACGCGTGCTCACCTGCGATAGCAGCACAGCAACCATTGAGATCATCAACGAATCGAGTATCGAGCAAATCCTCAGTAACGTCCGACTCGATGATCCCTCGGGGTATCTCGTCGCTGTCGATACGCTCACTGGGCAGCGGACGACACTTCCGACGAGTCTTCGTATCCCTGCTGGGGGGCGCGTGCGCATTGCGATCCGCTTCGTGCCACCTGCCGGCGGATCACAGGATGTCGCGATCATCGGGTTGATTCGCTATCGCTCTGCCAGTGGCGAGGAGTGGCTCGTTCAAATACGCGCAAACTCTGTCACGCCGAAGCTCTACGTCACCCCTACAACCGACTACGGCACACTGGAGGTCGGCCAGACGCGAGACGACACGCTGGCTGTCGAGAATATTTCGCCCGTTCCCGTTCGCATCAGCCAACTGGTACTGCCCGCAGGCTACATACTTCAAGGCACCATCCCACCACTACCAGTCGTCCTTGCTCCACGCGATTCGGTCCTGGCTATTGTGCGCTTTGCACCGACAAGCGTCCAGACGTACAATGCACCGATCACCGTCGAAAGCGACTCCCCATGCGTCAACGTTCGCTCAAGCGGCCAGCTGCGTGGGCGTGCCGTCATCTACCGGTTGGATGCTCCGATCAGCATCCAGAACTTCAGCTACGTCCGCCCATGCGAATGCGTGTCGCGTGATATTCCCCTGGCCAACAACTCGTTCGTCTATCCGATGACGATTGATACGCTCCGTATTGATGGTGTTGGCATCCCGAATGCTACACCGCAGCTGTTTTCGTTCCGCTCGACGTACTATGACCTCGGCGGCGGTCAACTTCCTTACACGATCCCACCGCAAACGACCGATACACTCACGATAACGTTCTGCCCACGGACTGCAGCGGATACATCGCAATTGCTTGCCAGTGCGCGGCTCCTGATTGCAGCGCACGGCGTCGGCTGGAACGATACCTACACGGTGTTTCTCATCGGACGTCGTGCGCTGACGTTCCGTCCGCAGCCGACGCAGTTCACGTTTCCGGTTACCCTTGTGGATGTGGATGCTGCCGTCAATCCCAGCTCGCCGCCGGTCGCACGGCTGACGATCCCCTCACTGGCACTCAACCCTTTCCAAGACACCGTGCGCATTGATTCGATCGCGTTCCTCCCCGATGAACGTGTCTTCCGCTACACACTCACGAACGAACGGAACCAACCAGTCACACTGCCGATGACCCTGCTACCGAACGGACAATCCGCGCTCAACATACGCTTTGACTTCCGACCGCGCGCACCGCGCACCTACCGCGCACGCGTTGCGCTGTACTACAGCAAACCGTGCGTGGACGTGGACACCACAATCCTCCTTGTCGGCGTCGGTGCTGCGGGGTTCCCCTATGCGATGTACATGCAATTCGATTCGGCTGGCATTGCCGTAGATACCTTCCGCGTAATTTCCTGCGATACGCTCCGAGTGCCAGTGTACCCCTCGCGTGCATTTCCGAAGACCTCCCCACAGCGGAGCATCGTAGATCTGACCTGCCGCTTTGCATACGATACAACGAAACTCCACCTGGAACGCGTGACCTCGGCGTACGGGAGTGTTGTCTCCGTGATGGAGGATGCATTGGGAGCAACGGTACAGCTTGCCAACCTCCTCAATGTGGATTCGCTCGGGCAGCTCATGGTCGCGCACTTTACTGTCCGTCGGCAGCAGAGCGACACCGCAACGATCGAGCTTCGGGATTTCGACTTCAACACCACTGAGATTCTGCGCTACGATTTGAGCACAACGCGCGGCGACCGCGCGATCGTCTTCATCGAAACCGCAGCAATTGCGCTTGTGGCGCCCCCCTCGCAAGGGGTACTCTCCTTCGATAGCGTGCGCGTCCTCGATTGCGATCAGCGGCAAATCACAATCCGCAATACCGGTGATGTTCCGGTTGTGATTGATTCGATCCTCCGCCTGCCGCCGACGGTCCGGGCGATTGCCTTCGTTCCCGATCGCACTGTTCCACGCATGCCAGGCGACGAAACAACTGTCATACTCGAATACTGTCCGCGTGACTTTTCGCAAATCGACACTGCTGCCATTGTTGCAAGCACCGTTCCCTGCTGGCGTGACGACTCGATTCGCATCGTTGGCAGAGGCTATGCTCCACTCTTTCCGCTGCGTATCACGACCGACGGCACTAGTCCCGTCGCTCCGCAGGCTCGCGGCGGGACGCTCGGCGATACGATCTCAATTCCGCTCATGCTTGACCGCGACGTGGCAGCGATCTATCGCGGCACTACGTACTGGCTCGAGGATTTCTCATTCGGCTTCCGCGTGCGGTGGAACCACACGATGCTGAAATTTCTCGGCATCACGCCACGGATGACGAGCGGGGTCATTCGCGATAGCTTCGATTTCCCCAACCAGCTTCGTCTGAGCGTTGAGCACGCAACAGCAATGCGCGCTGATACATTCGCCCTGCTGCACTTCCGCATCACCGTACCCGATACAGCTGCCGATGTGCTCACAATCGAGCCTACTGGCCCAGTGCGAACTGATTCGCTGCTCTTCCTCAATGTCCAATTACTTGGCAGCACAACGCCAGTAGTTACCAGCGGGAAATGTGGTACAACGACCGCGCGGTCGGGTGCAAGCGGCTTACAGTCAATCGAGCCCAATCCAGCTGATGATGTCCTGCGCATCCGCTTTACGCTCAGCGAGTACGCATCGCCAGATGTTCGTGTGTACTCAACCCGCGGCGAGTGCCTACTGGCGCAGGCAGTTCCGCAGCTCCTGGCACCCGGCACGCATACACTTGAGCTTCCGCTTGAGAAGCTCCCTCCAGGGTTGTATCGGCTTATCCTGCGCGCAGGGATGCTCCACGATGAGGGCACCTTCATTCGCATCCACTAGCAGAAACGTTCTCTCTGGCGTGCGCAACGGTACACCCTGCAAACACGTGGAGTAGTGCGCACTACACCCGCACGAGCTCACCGAGCGCAAGAAGCTCTTCCCATTCAGCTCGACCGAGCGTGGGAAGCTCGCGCTCGAGCAGCGCACGGACACTTTCGACGTAGGCACTCCGCCGTGCACCGATGAGCGTACACGTTACACCCTGCGTTGCGAGTGGGACTGCGATGGCAAGCTGCGTGATGCTCATTGCATCGAATGGCGAGCCAAGCACTTCTTTCGTACGCGTGGCGATAGCTTCCAAACGTGGTAACGCGCGGTGTGCCCAGTAGCGGGTGAGCATCCCAAAGACCTGCTCGATCGCGGTGCGGTACCGCTCAACCCACTGCCGTACCTGCTCTGTTGGGTGACGCATGACCGCATCGAGTGCTTCGCGAATGCGCGGAAGGAAATACTGCGTCTCGGTTTCGTGCCACTGCTCGAGACTGTCGAAACGATCCCAGAGCGTAGCAAGTTGCTGCGCAGGTGAAAGGTAATCGCTGAGCAACTCTTTGCTTTCAGCATCGAAGGGAAGCTCTGGTAGAAGCGTCGCTGCAAAATGTTCCTCCATCTGCATTGCCTCTGCAAGGCGAGCGGCGATGTCACTTTCCGAGGGAACAGGTTCCGAACTGGCTGAATGGGCAGCAAGTCGCACAAGCGAATTTTGAACCACCGCGTTGAGTGCTCGATTGGTCGTCACAACAAGTCCGCGCTTCCGTGCAAACTCAAGGAATGTCTCTCCGCCGTTGTTTGGTTCGGTTGCGACCGCTGGCTCGAGCAGATTGAGCGGTGCCTGCACAATCCGAAAGTGGTGCTCAGCTCCGCCAATACGCTCGGCGACATCCCACAGAAGCTCCAGGCTCACAAATCGCGGGTCGTCTGACGGCAACCCGAAGGAATTCGACGAAACACCATACCACCGAATACGTCGTGCGCGCGCTTCGTTTTCGAGGTAGTGGAACGCCAGCTCAATGCGGTAAGAAAATTCTGCGCGTGCTTGGTCGAGCGGAATTCCTTCACGATGTGCGTGGAGCAAAAAGTACTCTGGGTTGTGGAGAAGGTAGCCATCGAGGTACTGCGTTCCGATGTGGCGGAGCGAGCGGTCGAGCTGATCTTGGAGAAATTCCGGATGGATGCAATGCCAGAGTCCCTCCTCGTACTTGACCACTTGCGGGAATGCATGCCCTTGGTGCTCGCGTTTGAGCGCACGATTGAGGTTGCGTCCTTGAATGTACCCTGCTTTTGAAACAATGACAAAGTGCTCGCGCGCAAACCCCTTGTTCTTCGCAATTGCAGCGATCACCTGCCCGATGAGCTCTTCTGCACTTCCGTCGGAATACGTCGCAGCCGTATCCACGACGTTGATACCGCTGGTGAGGGCATGCTCAAGTGCAACGTGGTGCTCTGGGTCGTGGAGGTGCATACGGTAGGTACCGATCCCGACAGGCGAAGCGAGTATGCTGCCATGCCACCGCACAAATGGGATTGCAGGAAACCGCTCTGCGTACTCTTCGGTCAGGCTCATGGGAGGCTCCGTCGTAAATGTGGTACATCACGTCGCCAGTAACTTACGACATCAGCAGTGAAATGGCTCGCCCACGCTCTACAGGTGGACTAGCAGCTCCGTACAGCTGGCTACGTAAAGCTCAGCTGGGTTGGACGTTCAGCCTGCACAACAACACGCACGTGGCGGCGCTCGGTATACTTGCGCTCAAATGGAGTGAGCACGTCGTCGGGCTCGAGCAGTCTGGTTGTGTATTCCCAGCCGAGTGCAGATAGTGCCAAACAGAACTCTTCTGCATACCACTCTTGGTTGGTCCGAAGCTCTATCGCATGCGTTGTCGCAAGGATCACTGGAAAAATCGGGTGCCCATGCCACCGCCGCTGGAGCTGCCAGCGCTTGGGGTAAGGATTTGGGTACAACAAGTACGTTTTCGC
>RFIK01000193.1 GCA_003695605.1 Chlorobiota bacterium | reverse complement strand
CCGCGGGAGTGATGCCGATCATCTTCGCCTCGGCGATTTTGTTTATTCCGAACACGATTTTGAGCTTCTTCCCTGAAAACCAAACGCTTATCGACATCGCGCATATCTTCAGTGATCGCTCGATTGTCTATGCGGTGATCTATGCAGCGCTAATCATTTTCTTCACGTACTTCTACACGGCGATTGCCTTCAACCCCCGGCAAGTTGCCGATGATTTGAAACGTGCGCAAGGATTCATCCCAGGCGTACGGCCGGGCAACCCAACAGCAGAGTATCTCGACACGATCCTGACGCGCATCACACTGCCGGGCGCAGTATTCCTGGCAATTATCGCGCTGCTTCCGGTCTTTGTCACCAATGTGCTGAACGTGCCGTATTCCTTCGCGCAGTTTTTCGGTGGGACGAGCTTGCTCATCATCGTCGGTGTCGCACTCGATACGCTCCAGCAGATCGAGGCGTACTTGCTCATGCGGCACTACGATGGATTCATGAAAAGTGGTCGCCTCCGCGGTCGCGGGGTTGCCCAAACTGGCGCCCGCTACTGATGGCCGGACGCGAGGCACTCTCGATGGTACGCGATCGCAGCCGAATTCATTCTGAAGCTGAACGCGCTGCGATTGCGCATGCAGCAGCGTTAGTAGGACAGACGCTCCAAATGCTGGCTGAATTCATCGCGCCGGGCGTCCCGACCCAATGGCTCGATCAGCTTGCCGAGGAATTCATCCGCGCCCATGGCGGTCAGCCGGCGTTCAAGGGCTATGGCAGCGGCCCGGGACAGGCAGGGTTTCCTGCGACGCTCTGCGTTTCGATTGATGATGAAGTCGTCCACGGTATCCCATCGAGTCGCTGTCTGGAAGAAGGCCAGATCGTCTCGATTGACTGCGGCGTTTACTACGACGGTTGCTATGGCGATGGTGCATGGACGTTCCCAGTCGGAACCATATCACCGATGAAGGAGCGTCTGCTGGCAACGACGTGCGATGCACTCTACGCTGGCATTGCCCAGGCACGTCCAGGAAACACGACGTACGACATCGCTCGAGCAATTCAGCTGCATGTTGAATCGCGCGGTTTTTCCTGCGTTCGCGAGTTGGTCGGGCATGGCGTCGGGACGGCGCTCCATGAAGATCCGCCGGTGCCAAACTTCGTACCAGGGCTCTTGCATCGGAGTCGGTATCCCGAAGTGCTCTTGGTCGAAGGAATGACGCTGGCAATCGAGCCGATGGTCAACGCCGGTGTGCTAACGGTGTACACGGCGCGGGACGGTTGGACAGTGCGAACTACCGACGGGAAACCGTCTGCACACTTTGAGCACACCGTCGTCATCGAATCGGACGGTGCGCGAATATTGACCGTTCACTCACTGCCACGACCGCAGTATGCCGAAGCAGGAAGCAATCAAAGTTGACGGCGTTGTCGAGGAAGTTCTTCCGAACACCCAGTTCATCGTCCGCTTGGACAATGGGCACAAGGTCCTTGCCCACATCAGTGGCAAGATGCGGATGAACTTCATCAAAATTTTAGTCGGCGACAAGGTCACCGTCGAGCTCTCGCCCTACGACCTGAGCAAGGGTCGCATCACGTACCGTTACAAGTGACACGTACCTTCGGACAAGTGCGATGAAAGTGCAGGCCTCAGTCAAAAAGCGCAGCCCGGACGATAAGATCGTTCGCCGCAAAGGGCGCATCTACGTTATCAACAAGAAAAATCCACGAATGAAACAACGGCAAGGCTAACAATGGCACGTATTGCAGGTGTGGACTTGCCGCGGAACAAGCGCGGCGTCATCAGTTTGCGCTACATCTACGGCATCGGACCGACGCTCGCAAAAGAAGTTCTCGCCAAAGCAGGCGTGGACGAAAACAAGCGCGTTGCACAGTGGACCGATGAGGAGATCGCTCGGATTCGGCAGGCGATCAGTGACTACAAGGTCGAAGGCGAACTCCGCAGCGAGGTGCAGCTCAACATCAAGCGGCTGATGGATATTGGCTGCTACCGTGGGTTGCGCCACCGCCGGGGTCTGCCGGTCCGTGGGCAGCGGACTCGTACCAATGCCCGCACGCGCAAAGGGCGCCGCAAAACCGTCGCCGGCAAAAAGAAAGCAGTCGCCAAGAAGTAACATCACCGCAAGTGCACTATGGCTTCTCCCAAGCGCAAAGTCAAGCGCAAAAGTGTTGCCGATATCCACGGAAAGGTGTACATCCAAGCGACGTTCAACAACGTCATCGTCACCGTCACCGATTCCTACGGCAATGCGCTCTGTTGGTCGTCGGCGGGGCGGAACGGCTTCCGGGGCTCCAAGAAGAATACGCCGTACGCTGCGCAAGTCGCAGCCGAACGTGCGGGAAAGGAAGCTTACGATATGGGGCTGCGGAAGGTGGACGTCATCGTCAAAGGCCCGGGTTCAGGACGTGAGGCGGCAATCCGTGCAATCGCGCAAGCAGGATTGGAAGTGCTCTCGATCGTTGATCGCACCCCAATCCCTCATAATGGCTGCCGTCCTCCGAAGCGGCGCCGCGTCTAGAGTGAACAAGACCGACGGCGAACTTTTGTTTCCATCATTGACGTAGAGCACAGCTATGACGACCACATTTCGAATGCCTGAGCGTGTCCTGGTCGAGCAGAGCACCCCGTCGACGGGACGCTTTGTGCTTCAACCTCTCGAGGAAGGCTACGGCGTCACAGTCGGTAATTCCCTCCGACGGGTGCTGCTGTCGTCTATCCCCGGTGCTGCAATCATCGGCCTGAAAATCAGCGGCGTCCTCCATGAATTCCAGACGATCCGCGGTGTTGTCGAGGATGTGAGCCAAATTGTGCTCAACCTCAAAGAAGTTCGGCTCCGTGTCGACGATCCTAAACTGGCGCGCGTTGCATTTCAACTGGGTGGCCCCGGTTATTGGAAAGCCAGCGCGATCCAGGATGCTGCGCCATCGGTGCAGGTGCTCAACCCCGACCATGTCATCGCGACCTTGGGCGAGGATGCGCAGCTTGACGTCGAACTCCGCATCGGCTTCGGACGCGGGTATGTCCCCGCCGAGGAACACGCAACAGCAGATTTCCCCATTGGGATGATTCCGATTGACGCAATCTACTCGCCGATCACTAACGTTGTCTACAGCGTCGAGCCGTTCCGCGTCGGT
>RFIK01000192.1 GCA_003695605.1 Chlorobiota bacterium | reverse complement strand
TGTGATACGCGTATCCTTGCGGATCTCGCGGATTACCTTCATGACGGCGTCGCGCGTGATGCTCTGATCGAGGAGAATTCGTTGCGCCGAAGATTTCTCAGCCACGAGAGCTAAGAGGAGATGCTCCACGCTGACGTACTCATCTTTCATCTGCTGTGCCTCGCGGAATGCTTGCTGCAGCACACTGCTCAGAGAGCCTGATAGGTAGGTCTCCCCTCCAGAAACTTTGGGGAGACGCTCTATTTCCTCCGCTACCTTCGACTTGATGTATGCGACGTTCCCGCCGATCTTTCCAATGATTGTCGGCACGAGCCCTTGGGTATCTTCCAAAAGCGCAGCGAGAACATGCACCGGCTCGAGCGACTGATTCGATGCAGCGAGCGCAATTTCCTGTGCGCGCTGAAATGCTTCTTGCGACTTGAGCGTGAGCTTGTTGAAGTTCATGGAATTGTCGCCAATTGTACAACAGAACTATGCGCATTGACGAAAAAACGTGCTGCGACATTTAGAAACGCTCTTTGAGGCGGACTATCGTTTCCTCGTCGGTCAGGCTAAAGCGGATAGGAGTGATCGCGATGTATCCCTGCTCGACGGCAACATCATCGGCGTTTGGATCGTTGTCGAGGTGGTTGTAAATCCCGCGCAGCCAGTAGTACGGTCGTCCCATCGGATCGAGCCGTTCCTCGTACGCATCGTTCCAAATGCCTTGCCCTTGCCGGGTAATGCGGACGCCTTTGATTTGCTCCTCTGGTAGCGGGGGAACGTTGACGTTCAGAAGGGTCTTCGGGGGAATCACCAGCTCGTGGTAGCGTTCGACTAAGTACGCTGCCGTCCGCGCTGCAACGGAGCAATCTGCACGTTCATCGAATGAACCGAGCGAGACAGCTATTGCCGGAATACCCAGCAGCATTGCCTCCGTTGCCGCTGAAACCGTCCCCGAGTAGAGGACGTTGATACCAGTGTTGTAGCCATGGTTAATGCCAGAGACGACAATATCCGGCGGTGCTTCCAGTAACCGTGCGATCGCCAGCTTGACGCTATCAGCAGGTGTTCCACTGATAGCAAAGCCGAAAAACTGTCCATCGCGCCAAATACGCGTTACGCGGAGCGGTTCGCTCACAGTCAACGCGTGTCCGACGGCGCTCTGCTGCCGATCTGGAGCAACGACTGTTACCGTTCCGAGCGGTCGGAGTGCTTCTGCTAGGGCGTAGATGCCGCTCGAGGCAATTCCATCATCGTTTGTCACAAGAATATTCATCAGCGGAATGCAAAAGTTGGTCAATGATTGGGTAGACGCGGTTCAATGCTTCGTCGCCAAAGTGCGGGAGTACAACGCCGAGCGGCGTTGAATTCCGCAGCCATGTAATCTGCCGCTTGGCGTAGCGGCGAGTACGAACGATCGTACGCTCAATTGCGCTGCTGCGGTCGAGACGCCCTTGGATCGTCATCAGCGCTTCTGCATAGCCGATCGTTTCGAAAATTGGAAGGTTGGGGTTGTAGCCTTGACTAAGTAGTCGTTGCATCTCGTCGGTAAGCCCAGCCTCCCACATGTGGCGGACGCGGTGAGCGATCCGACCATAGAGCGCTGGGCGTTCGGGCAACAGCGTAATGCGCTCAATACGCATCGGTGGTGGCTGCTGCCGCATGATGTTCTGCGCGTAGCTCAAGGGAATACCGTGAGCATAGTAGAATTCCAGTGCTCGAAGGATACGCCGTGGATTGTGGTCAGAATAGCGCGCAGCAGACTCAGGATCGACCCGTTCAAGCTCTGCGTAGAGAGCATGGCGTCCCTCGCGTAGAAGGCGCTCAGCAAGCTGTGAGCGAATCGCTGGCGGAATTCTCCCTGGCTCCTCAAACAGACCTTCTGTAATCGCGCGGACGTAGAGCCCGCTCCCACCGACAATGATTGGCGCCTTCCCACGCGCTGCAATCTCGCCGATCCACTCCCAGGACCACCGAGCAAATTGCCCTGCAGAGATACTCTGGTCGGGCGTGCAGAGATCAATGCCGTAGTAGCGATATCGTTTGCGCTCGGCTTCGGTCGGCTTAGCTGTACCGATATCAAGCCCACGGTACACCTGACGTGAATCCGCTGAGATAATCTCCAGTGGGAAGGCATCTGCTAATGCATGAGCAAGAACCGTCTTGCCTGATGCGGTGGGACCTTGCAGCACCAGCACGAGTGGAATGCTGGTTCTGGCAGCATGCAGGGAAGCACGCTCAGCCATCACTTTCCTTCGTGATAGTTGCAGACGGGCGACTTTCGTGCTCCGAAGGACGAATGAATGGTACAAAGCGGAACCGTTGCGATGAAGCATACACGTCGAATTCGTTTTCACTCACCCGAGTGACCAGGTACATGCTCTGATCTTTGTCCCCGACGGGAACGACCATTTTCCCCCCTGTAACCAGCTGGCGTGCCAGCGTCATTGGGATTTCAGGCGCTGCTGCTGTCACAATGATCCGATCAAAGGGCGCTGCTGGCGGATACCCCGACCACCCATCACCGACGATGAGTGTAGGTCGAAAGCCGAGTGCTTCCACAATGCGACGCGCACGCTCGCTAAGCTCCGGAACAAGCTCAATACTCCACACCGTGGCACCCAATGCGCAAAGAATCGCAGTCTGGTACCCGCTGCCTGTACCTATTTCGAGGACACGATTGCCTGGCTGAACGTCGAGCAGTTGAGTCATGTAGGCCACGGTGTAGGGTTGAGATATCGTCTGCCCATAACCAATTGGGAGCGACGTATCCTCGTAGGCTCGCGCTTGCAACGACTCCGGCACAAAGCGCTCTCGGGGCAGTGCATCGAGCACAGCAAGGATTCGCGGATGGATTCCTCGTCGCTGCAACGATGCAAGAAGCTCACGCTTCGATTCTTCGAGAACGTACCGATGGCTCATTGACTTGAAACGATGGTGCATGCGAAAATCGGAATTGGTGTAGAGCACAGTTGCCGCAACGTGTTCGTCGAGCCTAAGATACACGCTATATTGCAGCGCGTCGAATGATTTGGAGGACACGCACCGATGGCAGCTGTCGAGAAAGCGGTGATCATGGCAGGTGGCTTCGGCACACGTCTCCGTCCACTGACGATGGAGATCCCGAAGCCGATGGTGCCACTGGCGGGTACGCCGATGATGGAGCACATCGTCCGTCTCCTGGTGCGGCACGGGATGCGCCGGATGCTTGCAGTGCTCTATTTCCACCCCGATGTAATCACAAGCTACTT
>RFIK01000191.1 GCA_003695605.1 Chlorobiota bacterium | reverse complement strand
GCGTCCGGTCGATCGAGATAGAACTTGCGACCAGCGAGCTCGCCTGGTTCGTCATACCCTTCAGCATCGCCGTACGTCACCAGTGTTGCCTGATCCCAAGGGCGGGAGTTGGGATGGTACGGCTGTTTCAAATAGAACTCAACCGCGCTCGGCCGCGGCATGCCCAGCTCCCTGAGGAAGGTTGGCGGCAGAAAGCGCTGCTCATCGCTTTCGTCGTCGCCGACAACCTCCAGGGCGGCGTTGATCGAGACGCGGCCCATGAGCTGTGTGTAATCGTCCGTGCCGATCCCGGCACTGCCCTCGTTGTCGCCGGTGTAGCCAAAGAGCCGCCGCACCGGCGAAAGTTCCTCCGGAGCACCGTCGCTTTCCGTCTCCCGCTCCTTGTCGAGCGGGAAAAGGCCTTGCCGTTCGCCGTTTGGAGCATCTGCGTCCCGGCGCACGGTGTCCACATACGCCCAGCGGTAGTAGTAGTGCCAGCCAAAGGAGACAATCTGCTGTTTCTCGGTATCCCACTCGACCCAGATCATGTCACCGGGCTGGAACACCTCATTTTGGGCTGCCTCGAGGATGCGCTTGCGCGCCTTCTCACCCCACTGGCTGTGGTCTGGATGCCGATTGCTAAAGTGGCCGTGTTCGAGATCAATGAGATGACGTAGTGTCGCGCGGTAGCCGTCTTGAGCAGCCTGCGGCACGTCGACGACTTCCGTCTGTACCTGGCTGAGAACCTTGAGCGAAGTGTGAACTTTCAGCTTGGAGTTGAGCTTCTGCCCGGCACCTTGCCCACCTCGGTAGGGTAAACCACCGTGCTGATCGAAGCGGTAGTCGAGTTTGTTCGCCTTCTTGTTGTACTGGAGAGTCTCGGGGAACAGCTCCAAGCGCGTCGGCACCCGAACCTGATGGACGCCATCGAGCGGCTTCGTCTCGACATGGTCCTTCAGCACACGCGCCAGTCGCGGAACCAAGAAACGGTTCTCGAGCTTGAGCGGGTACATCGCATTTGGCCGATACGAGTACGATCGCTCCGCCACGCGCTCCATCGGCGCGCCGAGAAGCGCGCCCAGCTCGTGCCGGAGGAGGCCCTTGAGCGAGTCGCCGGGGATGACGACGGGCCGCTTGCCCCATGGCGCGCGTAGCGGGCAGAGCACCGATTTGTTGGCCGCGAGCTGACCGACACCACCGAGTGGGTTTGGAACTGGCCACTCGGCTTCACTATCGCCGACGATTCCACGTTCCCAACCGACCAGGAGCGGCGTGAGCGTCTCGAATTCAAATCGGATTTCGCCGGAGAGACGCCCCTCGCTGCTTGTCCCGTCGTGCCAGATGGGAGGGGCGCTTTTGAAATCATCGGGTAGGGAGACAAAGCCGTACGGCTTTTTATGGAGGTCTGGCTGCTGCTCCTGTGACCCACGATCAGGCTGGTGCCGTTCGCCTTGCGCCAGGTTACGGTGCTGGGGGCCGCCTTGGCGCGGATGTTGAGGCGTAGGCGTCGCGGACGCTGGGATGGTGGTATCGCCCCCTTCTATCTCCTCAAGACCGGCAGCGCGGAGTTTTTCGCGTACTTGAGCGAGATGTGTCTCCTTCGCCGCGCAAATGATCAGCTCGATTCCGTCTTTGGCGTTGACGATGTCCAGATGCGGCATCCCGAGCTGATTGCTCTTTAGTTTGTTGAGAGCCTCTCTGTCGCGAGGCTTACCATCGAGTACGCGAACGCGAATGCGATACGGTTTCTCTGACATCAGTCTTCCTCCTGAACGATTAGCTCAACTGTAAAGCCGAGTATCTCATCATCCTCATACCATTGACGCAGTAACACCGTCCCGCGCCCAGTGTTCGCTGCCGTGAAGCGGTTGAAGCCGTGCAGACGTGCAGGTACGTGGACGACCTTGACCTTTTTGCCATCGGAGGTATCAGGGGCAACTTCCTCGATAAGCACCCATCGCGCGCCGCTAGAAGTGCGCACAGCGCGCCAAACAGCGTGCTTAGTCTCGCCCACATGCTTAGCGAAGAATGCCACCTCGTCCACCTGCAGTGTGTCAGCATCCGGCCACGTGGTCCCGAACGTCTCCGGAGGTTGGCTGACACTGAATTCGATTGAAGGGTCACACCACCACGCGATGAGCGTCATATTGCCAAGTGCTTTCTTCGCCAAGTTAGCTAACTCACTGAGTGTAAGCCGAGAGCTGCTCAGTGTCCCGGATGTAACGCGAACACAAGCATCCTCAGGCTCTGGCGCATCGAGAAAATCCCGCATTCCGTGCCTAATCTCGTGAACCGCCTGCTGTGAGGTCTCCGAAGGCGTCCAGGTCCTCGTTGCTGTTACATCATCGATGCGCCAACCTTTAGGTTTCCATCGGCCCCACCCGCATCCGCGCGTCTTGTGCCCTCCGATAGGCAGGTGGCCCAGCGTCCCGAGCGCTATCTGGCGATCGATCAATGCAACCAGCGGTTCGACCTCCTGCGGCGTAGGCCCCTCCACTACGATGCGCACCGGGAAGACACCCTTGAGCAAGCGCACGGCATCGCGCTTGGCGGTGCCGTAAGAGCCTGCAGAGAATTCGTCTTCCGCATGCATATGCAGCTTGGCTGCTGCCCACTCACCTTCGGCGCGGGCGTCGCGGATGAGGATGCGGCTGCTCCTGTTCACCGTACCGAATGCCTGACCGGCAGGATCGTTATCGCCGACATTGCCCTGCACCAGGTGCGGATCTTGAACGCTCCGGCCTGCTGCTCGTTCTGCACGGGAGAAAGCGTGCCGTAACGGGCCGCGCACGCTCGCACCGGGAATCAGCGGCCGAGGGCCATCCATTAGGATCGGCCGATCAGTGAATATTGCCTTTGGGGCCGGCGTCTCTGAAGCAACCCAGGATGGCTTTGCCCAGGTACCATCGCCGGTCGGTTGGACCATGCCTTCTGCGTCGTGCGGGCCGATGGCGAGCATGTCAAGCCCCCATGCAGGCTCGCCTGGATTCGGTTGGTATTCGCCGAAAACTACTTCCACATCGAGTGTGCGGAAACACCACGAGCGAGTCGGATGGACGGTCGGCACTGTCTCAAGGGGCAGAGGCAGCTCCTTGCGGTCTGACTGCACCCAGCGTTCATAACTCGATTCGTCGAGGCGATAGGCCTTGAGATCTTCCACGTGGCACCAGCCAAGGCCGCGCGCCACATCGCCGCCAAGCCAGCAGCGTCCCTTCGCCCAATGCTCTGCCAGCACGTAGCCGAGGATGCCCTCGGCTTCCTTGGCTTCGTTATCATCTTCTGTGTAAGACCAGTCAACCCGAAAATGGAGAGCCCATTTTGTCCCTGCGGGGATGACTTCGCGATCGTAGAGCACGCCTTTCGCACGGGCACCGGTCTTGTGCCGAATACCGACACCTGCACGAAGGCGCGGGATCACATCCGGTTCCAGCGGAGTTGCGTTCGCAAATTCCCATACTGATCGGCGAAGCGCACCGTGTTTGATATCGTCCGAGACCGCGCGAGGCAAGGGATCAAAGAACCGCTTAGCCATAGCGACGGCAGCGCCTTTGAGGCTACGGCCGACAAGTGTAGGAACACCGTCAACCAGTGTGAAAGGATGATCTGCGCTGCTCTCCCTATCGAGCCCCGATACCGTCAAGGCTGAGTCCTGCACAAGTATGGCTGTAAATAACGTCAATCGCGTCTGTCGCATCCTCATACCTCCTCCCGTTTACGTATCTCTGCGCGTAGCCACCGTACAAAGAAACGTGCGTGACGCGCCCGCATCTCGAGATCAGAGATCGTTTGGAGCTTCTCCAAGATCGCCCTTGCTTGAGGATGCTTCCAACTTTGCGCGCCAGCTGTCATTGGATTGAGGCGTTCCGAGATGGCATTGGCGTCACCGCGTTCGAGTTTGGTAACTAAGTCGAACCATTGGGATAGACTAGGCTTGCGGTCTGTGCCGCTTGCAGGCCTGGCAAGCTCTTTATGAGCCTCGAACCAATTGTGCGTCTCAGCCGCAATGGCTTCGTCTGTAGCATCTTCGGTCGAATCGGCCGTACCGTTGGCAACCATGCTGTTCGTAACTCCGGGTAGCGTTTCGTCGAGACGAAAACGCCCGAACCCCTCGTGCGTGCGTTCACCCAACCACCGACCCTGCACCACTCGAGATGCGAGCGCCGCTACTCCCTGTCCGGAAACCTCGAATACAGAGCCTCGCCGAATAGCTGCAGCCGGCATTCGCCACAGACGCGAGGCGCGATTGAATCCATGGACCATCACCCAATCTTGGGTTGACCGTTGGAGATGTATGTTTTTAGTCCCAAGCAACTCCTGAAGCGCTCTTTCGTCCAGCGCCGTGCGCCAGCGTAGAAATTCGTCGCGCACGAGCAGATCCGAGGTCAGCGTAAGCCGAAAGCACTGTTCGGAACCAGCCGAATCAGACATCGAGTGTTCTTGCGTCGTATCCCTCATCCAGGCAATATCGACGACTTCCACGGGTGCACCAGATCGGCCAATGCGCAGCCAGCGACGGCCTTCGAGAACTGGTTTGAGCCCTTCAGCCAGTTGCTTCATGGCATCGAGGGTGCCCCGGAGTTCCGCCACGAAATACGTGTCTTCGGCGATCTCCTCGACAGCAAAAAGCGATGGCTTCGGCTGCCTTGGATCGGGTCGTCCGTTGCGCAGCCGTACACGCAGTGCCGGACGGAACGCGATCCAGTCCGCGTTTACGTGTGCTCGATAAACAAAGAGGTCATCTTCCGGGCGTTTCAGCTTCTCGGTCGTTGTCCACGCGTCGATCATCTTCACCGCAACTTTCGGCTGGGCCCACCAGGGCACAGGTCCGGCGGAACCTTTAGGTTTCTCACTCTGCAATGAAAGCGGCGCCGGTAATACTTCTACGGCCTTGAGGTCAGCAGGCGCCACCGGCAGCGGTAGAGCGTCGCTCACAGAGATGTGCCCGGTTGTCAATAATGAAGCAACCGCATGTTTGCCTGCTTCTCTGAGCCAGCTCGCCAACGCGCCTTGCAACGCCCGCCCGGGTACGAACGCAAGACTTGGGATTAGGTTATCAGGTGTGGCTGTGGCGGTGATACACAAAGGGTCTATGTTCCTAAGCAGAAGTCGCAGGTGTTCGGTTGGCTCGACTGCCTTTGGCCCTATGACAGGCTGGAGCTCCTCGAGCGAAAGCTTTAACCAGCCGGCACCCGAAGCGCGTCCGCTACCGAGTGCTGCTACTTCCTTTACCAATCGTTCCAACAACGGCAAGTGACTCTCAGGCAACTCAACTTGCCCCTCAAACCTTGTCCCTTTGGGAACAAATTCCATGGCGCGCAGCGTGTCATCCTTTGGCGCTCGGTTGTCGAAGGACTGACGCGCAGCGGAACGCCAGATGCGACTCTCGGCAGTGCCCACAGTGTATAACGATGTAAAAACCGCCCATTGCCGCTGGCCTCCGGCCCGTCCGAAAAAGTCAGCCGCAGCCTGATCGCCTTGTAGCCTGCGCGCTGCGTCACGCAACACCCCCTCTACATGCGAAGCCCAGATGACGGGACAGTGGTGGCGGTCGCGTGCGACAAGTGCATCGATGCCACTTCCACCCGAACCGCTGCCGAAATGCGCGTCCGCAAGCAACTCCGCCGTGATCTTGCATCGAACCCACGTTTTAGCCATCGATGACCTCCTGGGCAGATTGTGACGTTATGTTGCAACCAAAGTTACAACTTTCCGTGAGTTGTAAATGCTCGTCGTGCGTAGGTTGTTACGTCTCGTCGCGACGCCCCAGTCGGGGGATTTCTGCGATCTCCACGAGATCGAGCAGCGGCGTGATCCAGGGGCCTCCGTTCAATGAACGCTGCCACACCTGCATGACGCCTGCCTGACTCAGCTTCTCGCGTGCTTCTTTTGACAGCTCCACGAAGGCAAGCTCTGCCAGCGCCCGTCCGCGTGGGAGCTGGTCAACCAGATAGCGCAGCTGCGAGCGCGGCGCATTTTGGAGCTTCTCCGCGCCCTTGAGGAGACCCTGGAGTGTGTGTAGTCCATCACCAAGCACATCAACCGGACGCTGCGACAATATCCGGCGGTCACTCCCTGTGCCACAAATCCAGTCACGGCGCCGAATTTCCTCGGGGTCATCAACCCATGCTGTGCTATACACTGCCCAATCAACCACCGATTGCGTCTTGTCACCGTTGTCGTTGAGACCACGGAAGCGACGTTTGGCGGAGCTGACCAGCCGTTCAACGATGTCATGCAAGCGGTGAATTGGTATCTTCCGTTTCGCGATGACAACGCCCACACCAAGCGTCAGCTCGAAGCCACTGTTGCCCTCTCGTTGAATCCTTGCCAGCTCCTCGCACAGCGAGACGACAAACGGCAATGCTTTTTCGGCACGACACATGACAAGCAGGTCATCACCGCCAAGCATGAGGAGGACCAGTGGCGCCATGCCGGTCGCGTCATTGCATACATCCTCGATAGCCTTTACTAGCGCTCGCCGCAGCAGCACGCGATTGCGATGAAAAAAGCGTGCCCGCTCCTCGTCGGTCGTGCCCGCACTACTGCCTACTCCGTTGCCATCTGCATAAATAAGCGCAAGGTAGCTGGAACCGACCAGATCCTCCAAGTCCTGTGGCCTTTGCAGTTTGGCCAGCGCCGTCCTTGCCTCAAGTAGGCTCGCAAGATCGTTCGCCTGGTGTTCCTCCGCCTGATGTACTGGCTCTTGACGTCGAGTTTTTTCTGCACGTTTTGCTGCTTCATGTCGCTGAGCAACGTCGAGCGACACGCTAGCTTGCTCGCGCCCCTGCTGAATGACCTTCGATGCTAAGCCGCGCCCCGTCCATTCGCATGGTGCCAGGACCGGCAGCTCGTTGGGAAGATACGCACGGCTCTGCGACCATTCCTTGCCGTCAATCCAGATGCGAAAACGCAAACCCGGAAGCTCGCGGCGCACAAGCTCTGCGGCAGCACGAGCAAACTCGTCGGCACCGTACTCGAATTGTGCCTCGAAGTGGCCACCGTCGCGCGAGAGGATGCCAGCGCTAGCGTCGGCACTCGGATCGTCGTGTTGCTGCAAGGGATCAGCAGCATCGGCCGAGGGGTAGGAACCTGTAAGCGGCTTCAATTGCCAGTTACCCCGTCCGCCACGTGCCAATTCTGGCAGTCTTATGCGAAGCATCTCGCCGAGCAGTGTGTTTGCACCGACCATCGCACGGAGCCGAGGAACTGCGAAGAGCCACGTTTGCACGCGCTGTAGCTCGATATGCACGCGCCGGGCAGCCTCTGGCTGTTGGTTCGATTGGGAAACACCGGCTGTCATACTTCATCTCCTCCAAACATTATTGCCTGTACAGCGTGCGGCATACTATTCTCCCGAGCCAGCCGCGCGATCTCCGGCCAACTCTGCACCAGGGCATTGTACGAAAGGGCCTCTCCAGCACGATTTTTACGCACGCAGAGGGTGTAGAGCTGGTATACCAACTCGCGTCCCGAGGCCTGGTTGATAGCCTCGAGTGGGGGGGCGACCTCGATGAGTTTCTTGCGGAGTTTCATAGGATTTCCTCCGCTTGCGAAAGTAACACAGAGAGGTTATAGTTTACGTTTGTCACGCTGAAGTCCGGCTCCCGCTGGAAGGGACGGCGCACATAGTGCAGCCGGTGCGTGCCGTCCTCCTCAAAGGTCACGATCGCCAGGATGTAGTCGTCGGGCTTGTTGAGCGAGGTCAGGATCTCGTTGCGGGTGACGGTGATCGTATCGGCGCCGGCTACGCGGCTCTTGACCTCGATGAATCGTAGCCGTCCGGTGCGGGGGTCGCGGCTTTCGATGTCGTAGCCGAGGTGGTCAAACTCGCGGTCGGTGGGCTGGAAGCCGAGGCTGCGTTCGGCTTCCATGACGATGGCACGGGCACGAGCAGCGATGGCTTGGGTGTCTGCCTCAGAAAGAGCCGACACGATGTCTGCGCTCCCGGTCATCTTTGCTAACAGCCCGGCCGGGATTACCACGAAGCCGCCCACCACTTCAGGCGGCAGGGGCGAGATTTGCGCTTCCCAGTCGAGCTCTTGCATCCGCTTCTCGAGTCGGGCTGTGAGGTCCTCAGCTCGGCGTCGCGCCTCTTGTGAGTTGAGTCGCGCGTTGAGCTTGCCCGCTTGTTCCTGGAGGCGGAGATCTTCGGCCCGGTGGTCCCAGTAGGCAATCTCCTTAGTCAGGCGGTCTTTGACGGCGGCGCGGATTTTCTCGATGAGCTCAAGGCGCCGGCGGCGGACTTCTTCCAGGTGCTCGCGTACAACGTGGGTGACAGCATACGTGAGGGCGTGATCCTCGAGACTTTGCGTAATCCAGGCGCACTCGGGTCGCGTGAGGATCTCTTCTGGCCGGGGTTCGTCGTCCCGCAAGGGCCGAAAGTCCAGGTAGGGGGCATAGGCCGCATTCCGGGCTTGGCCCTGTGCATCCAGCTCTACGTACAGCATGCGTCGGGAGATAACGCGGTGTTCCTCACTGCGGGTAGTGGTGGCGTCCTGGATAGCGTGCTCCAGGTAGGCAATGACGCGGGGCTGGTCACTCAGGTCACGATCATCAACCAGGATAGCACCGCGGCGTAAAAGATCACGATACCGCTCGAGGAGAAGATCCACAACTGCGTCGAGCAGTGGATGCCCGGGGCAAACGAATGCAGCGAGCGGTTTGCCCGGAAGGGTGACCAGCTCTTTTTCGAATGTGATGCGCTCGTAGCGGCGCAAAACAGGTTCACGAGTGCCGATGAGCCGATCCCGCTGGCGGATTGCAGCGGGCACATGCGTGATTTCGTAGCGACGGGGTTCGCGCTCGTGGATCGAGCCGCCGAGGTGACGGAACGCCTCGAGGAAGAACGATTCGATGTAGTGCGGCTGGAGGCGGCGGGCGGCAGCCCGCTCCATATCCTCGCGAATTCGGAGCAGCCGTTCGTTGCTAATAAACTCACGGACAAGTGCGCGTTCTTCGACCAGGTTCTCCAGATGTGTCACATCGAGCGCGTGGTCAATCGCGTGGTTGAGTCTTGCCTTGACCTCAGGCTTTTCGCCGTAGCGGATCGCCTCGATGAGCAGTTCGCGGAGAGGCCGGCCCTCGAACTGGAGCTTACCGAGGACGTCGAAGACCTTGCCGCCAAGGGCAGCGCGGGCTTCCTCGAGCTTCTTGAGGAGGGTGTGGTAGACGTCGCCCTCGCGAGTCTCGATGGCTACCAGGTTCCACAAGTGGCAGGGTTCGGTTTGGCCGATGCGGTGGATGCGGCCATATCGCTGCTCGATGCGGTTGGGGTTCCAGGGCAAGTCGTAGTTGATCATCAGGTGCGCGCGTTGGAGATTGATGCCTTCGCTCGCAGCGTCGGTGGCCACGAGCACGCACACTTCGGGGTCGTGGAGGAAGGCTTCCTGGGCTTTTCGCCGCTCCTCGCGCCCCATGCCACCGTGAATCCAGACCACCGCCTGCGGTCGTCCAAAGAGTGTGGCGATCTGCTCCACCAGATAGTTCAGTGTGTCTCGATGTTCAGTGAAGATGACGAGCTTCTGATGCGGCGCAGCTGGGGTGAAGAGTTCGCTGAGGAGGTTCGCCAGCTCGCGCCATTTCCTGTCCTCGCCACGGCTACGGACTTGCTGCGCAAAGGACTCCAGATGCTTCAGGGTAGCGATTTCTGCTCGCAACTCCTCGATGGTGCGGGCTGCGGTGGCTTGGTCGAGAACCTCTTCTTCTTTCTGCGCGAGTTCTGCATCGGGCGCTTCTTCGAGTTCCTCCAATTCCTCTGGATCCAAAGCCATGGGACTAAGCGACCGAGCCGTAACAATCCCACCTCGGTGGAGGAGCTCCATCTCTCGTAGGCGGCTTTCGAGTCGCTCGCGTCGCCGGCGCAACGATTGGTAGATAGCCTCTGGGCTCGAGGCCAGGCGGCGTTGAAGAATCGTTAGGGCAAATCCAACGGTGCCTTTGCGCTTTTCGTCGTCCAGGGCGTCGGCGCGGTTGAACTCCGCCTGCACGTACTCCGTCACTTCTTTATACAGGCGCGCCTCGAGATTCGAGAGGCAGTATGGAACTGTATGAGCGAAGCGCTCAGGAAAGAGCGGCCGACCGTCGAAGCGCACGAGTTTCTCTTTCACCATTCGGCGCATCAGGTCTGAAACGTCTACCTTATGGACTCCGTCGCGAAAGCGGCCCTCGAAGCGATCGCCATCCAAGAGTGCCAAAAAGAGCTGGAAGTCTTCCTCCTTGCCGTTGTGTGGGGTGGCGGTCACCAGCAAGAAATGACGGGTGTGTGCAGAAAGGAGCTGGCCGAGCTTGTGGCGCTTTGTGTACTTGATCTCGCCCCCGAAGAAGGTGGCCGACATCTTGTGGGCTTCGTCCACGATTACCAGATCCCATGCGCACTCGGGAGCAGTCAATTTCATTTGGACAGACTCGTCGCGAGCAGCCTTATCGAGGCGCACGATGGCAAGATCGTTCTCGAGAAACCAGTTCCCACTGCGTGCCGCTTCCAGCTTGTCATTGGTCAGGATCTCGAAAGGGAGTTGGAAGCGTTGGTAGAGTTCATCTTGCCATTGTTCGACAAGGTTGCCCGGGCAGACAACCAGGCAGCGGCGAACATCGCCACGCACGAACAGCTCCTTGATGAGCAGGCCCGTCATGATTGTTTTACCGGCCCCCGGGTCATCGGCGAGCAGAAACCGAAGTGGCAAGCGTGGCAGCATCGTTTCATAGACAGCGGTGATTTGATGGGGGAGGGGCTCAAGCAACGATGACTGGACCGCGAGCATGGGGTCGAAAAGATAGGCCAATCGAATCCGCAGCGCCTCGGATACGAGACGATAGAGTGAGCCATCAGCATCGAGCGGCCAGTGTCTGTCTTGCTGGACAATGACGAGCTTCTCCTCGTCACTACGGTAGATCAACTGCTGCCCAAGCCTCCCCTCGGGATCTTTGTACGTCACGGTGACGACATCCTGCCCATGCCACTGAACGTTGATCAGCGTTGCGCACGCATCGCGTGGAAGAATGCCCCTGACGATTGCGCCATTGATCAGGTCCTCTAATCGTGCCATTGTGTGACAACGGATGTGTGCAACGATCCCACGGCAAGTACGCTGCTCGAGTATGTGGTGTCATTACTCTGCGCGCAGATGAAGAATGATGCACTAAACTATTGCCCTGATCTGCAATCAAGATGGGTGACGGTGCTGAAAAGATCCTTCTGACGATAGCGAATCGCCGCTCAAGTGGCACCACTGCAGAGCGGAAGCAAATGTGAAGAGCACGTACGTTAGCGCTGCCCGATCACCGAACCGATGCGGTGCCCGTCCTGCCGCGCAAGAAGCACGAGAACGTTCGCTCGGAGTCCACCAAGCCCAATGGGAAGCTCATGGACCCCAGCACTCAACCACCCCTCCCATAGCCGTCCAACATGACGGCCGTCGAGTGTGTAGGCGTCGAGCTGAACCATTCCATCGCGACTAAGCTGCACGCGCGCTGTCGCACGGTCTCCCAGCGGGAGTGGATAGAACTCCACAGCATTGGAGGGAGTGGAGGCGGTTGCTTCGCGCTCGACGCTCGTCACACCCGCCAGCCACCGCGCAAAGCCACGCGACGATCGCCCCCCTGCAAGATCGAACGATCCACCGACGCAGAGCGCTTCTCGAGCGACGACGAGCGCACGGACTGCAGCGCTAGTGCCTTCGAGACCGCTGCCGAGCCGCTGCCATCTTCCTGTTGCAGGACTATACCGTGCAATGCGGTTTGCGCTTGTATCTCCAGCACGGGTGAACTCACCGCCGGCGATGATGTCATCGCCGTAGATGCCGAGCGTATAGATTGCGCCATTGGTACCGCCAGGGATTGCCTCCCAGACACCGCTGGTGATGTTCCACCGCGCAATGTTTGCGCACATAGCTGAGCCGGCACGGTTGAATTGTCCCGCGACGTAGAGCCAGCCGTCGGCAATGAGCATGGCATGGACCACACCTTGCTGGGGTTCTTGCTGGACGCCATCGCCGAGCGCTTCCCACGAGGTACCATTCCACCGGGCAATCGAGCGCGCAGTTATGCCACCGATCGTGCTGAAGTTGCCACCGACGATCAGCGATCCATCGGGCAGCACTACGATTGAATTGATTGCACCGCTCGGGATCCCACTTCCAAGCCCGCGCCATTGCTGGCCATCATAGACGGCAATCCCACGGAGAGAGTCACCGTTGAGCGTTCGAAAGTTACCACCGCAGTACAGGAGATTCCGTGCAGAGTCATAGGCAAGGCACAGTATGTTGCGTGAGGCGAAACTCCCACCCACCGTTGCAATAAGTTCCGAGGTTTTTGCCGAAGTATCGTAGAGGACCAGTCCCGGTGTTACCTGATTGTTGATGGTGAACACGGTAGCAACAGCGATCTTCCCATCGCGGTAAGCAGATAGGCGATTGAATAGCCGCTGCTGCGGATGGAAGGGTATACCCTCGACTCCCTGCCAGCGTGATCCGGTAAATCGAGCGATTCGTGGGGAAGAAACAGGTCCCGCCTTCGAAAAATTGCCAAGTGCGTAGACATCACCTCCAGCGGTGGCGAGCAGGTCGAAGACGTCGCCATCAAGCCCGTTGCCGCGGCTGCCGCCGACGGTGAGCCAGTTCCACCCATTCCAAACCGCAATTCCGCGAATGATAAACTCATCGGCAAGCGGCAGATCAAAGCTTCCTCCCATCAGAATGTTGGTGCCGAAGCGGGCAAATGCCATCGCCGTTCCGTTGATTTGGTCGCCGCCCATGGCGTGCCAACGTGTTCCATCCCACCACGCGAGCATCACGAGTGTGTCGGTTCTAATTGTTTCGAACCCACCGCTGAGATACAAACGCTGGCCATCAACTAAAAGAGCGGTCACTGGGCCATCGGGAGGCCCAAGTTCGGACCACATTGAGCCATCCCAACGGGCGAGATTCCGTACGGTGCGGTTGCCGCTTTTTCCAAACTCCCCGCCGGCTACAAGTGAGCCATCCCACAGCTTCTCGATGGCCAGGACTTGTGCGCGGCCGGTCTGGAATTCAGGAGCAAGTCCGTCCCCGAGAGCATACCACCGCGTTCCATCCCAGCGAGCGATCGAATTTGCCGTAATGGATCCCACACCTCGGAATGATCCGCCGACGTAGAGATCCCTTCCGTCTGCGAAAAGAACCGACACGTTCCCGTCCATAATGCCTCCACCGACCGAAGACCACGAGGTACCGTCCCATCGTGCAATCCGATTGGTGCCAGCAACCCCATCAATCGACGTGAATGCTCCGCCGACATAGAGTGTGTCACCGATCCACGCGAGCGCGGTAATAGACCCATCAATCGAGCGTGCGATTGGTCGGACACCTGTCCAATCGTAGATCGCAAGGTTCGGTGCTTCGATTCCACCAATGCTTGCAAATTGACCAGCAATGACAAGTTCCCCGTGCGGACCAAAGGCTAATGCTGAGATTGTCCCCGATCCTCCCGTGGGGCTCAGTGCACCACCTTCTACAAGGGGCATCCAGCGCTGACCATTCCAGAGTGCGAGCGAATACGCATCCATCCCCAGGAAGTAGCGGAAATAGCCACCGACAACGATTGTATCGCCTTTGACTGCGATTGCTTGGATGATGACTTGTTCCGACGATGCCGGACCAAACTGCGGATCCCAGTAGCGGTCGTCTGGATCGGTTGCTAATACCTTCGGGATCGCACGCTGTTGCGATTCCCATCCTGAAAGCAATGCTTTTCGACCCAGATGTTCAGGCGACCCTGGTACTCGATAGACGCAGTCTTGGGCACCTCCTTGCAGTGCAGAGCACACACCGATCACCACGACCGCGAGAACATGGATTGCCGAAATTCGCATAGCGCACATCGAGCTGAGAAAGTGGGACACTCATCAAAAATAGCACGATCTTTTATGCAAACGCGCAGCTAATTTTGCGTCCGATGCACCGCGCGTTGCTGACACCGCTTCTGCTCTCAGTCTTTGTGATCTACTCGCAGAGCCTTGTGGTGATGTGGTGCCTCTACTTTGTCGAACGGCACGACATCGTGCTCTACTTCTGCCCAGAAGAGCTCGGCTCAACGAATCCGTTTGCGGGTGCGCGCTACGTGCATGAACTCTCCGACGCGCAGCACGGCAAGGGCGAGGGCGCGCTCACGTTGCTCCAGATCGTCGAACGCGCGGTGGTTTACCTTCCCAGTCCCGGTAGCGCTTACCACGCCGAGAGCAAACGTTCGATCTTGCCCTTGATAGAGTACTGCCGTGGTCTTTCCGATGGATTTCCTTCCACGCCATTTGTCCCACCACGTCCCTCACAGCGCCCTGGGAGTCTGAGCCGCGTGTAGCGGGCACTCCCGGCGGGCAACACGGACGATCCCTTCCCGCGCATTGCGTGGGTGGGAGTTTTTAGCATCTGCCACCAAGCGACCATCGCGGCACTTGCATCCGCGAGCTGGTGCGTGCTGCTGTGCAAGTCGGCAACTACCATTTCCATTGCATGTTCCACAATGTTTCCAATTTGTAGATGCGACCTTTCATTGTGTTCCTGTGCTGCGCATTGCTTGCAGCAGCGCAGCAATCTCCCAAGAAAAAATCCCCCGTGCGGGATACGCTTCAGTACAACGCCTCTGCGGTGACCGTCGTTGCAATGCGCCAGCCAGAGTACAACCTCGAAGTGCCGCTGGCGATAACGGTGGTCCCGCACGAACAATTCGCACTCAATCGGAACTACGGCCTGGACGAAGCACTGTCGCTCGTTCCCGGGGCGCTCGTTCAGTCGCGGACGGGGAACCACGACGTTCGGGTTCTTATTCGCGGGTTCGGTGCACGCGGAGCAGGTGAGCGCTCGAATGCTGGTACCTCGCGCGGCGTCCGGTTCTACCTGGACGGTTTCCCGGAAACCGAGCCGGATGGACGGACCGCCTTCGACCTGCTCGATCTTGGTGCTACACAGAGCATCGAGGTGCTCCGTTCAAACGCTTCAGCGCTCTGGGGGAATGCAGCCGGCGGCGTCATCAGCTTGAATACCGTTCCACCGATGGGATCGCGCTTTGCGATCGCCGAGCTCGGGAGCGGATCGTTCGGTTTTTTGCGCTCCGCACTACGGCTCGCTTCGCCGCTCGGCAGCGATGGTGTCGTGTATGTGAACCTGACGAACACCTCCTTCGATGGCTGGCGCGAGCACTCGCAGTCGTCAAACTTCCAGCTGACCGCTGGTGCTGTGGCGCAGCTTGCCGAGCGCACGCGGCTTGGCGTCTTTGCCGTCGGTGCATCGAATACCTTCCGGATCCCCGGGCCATTGACTGAATCGGAGTTCCAGACCAACCCGCAGAAAGCCCAAGACAACCCAGACATTTACAACCCAACGTACGTTGCGCGTGATGAGCGGCGCTCCAACCGGCTCGGTCGGATCGGCGTTCGTCTCGAACAAGGCCTTGGTCCAGGCGAGCTGATGGTGCAACTGTTCGCGCAGCCGAAGTTCCTCCAGCGTTCCGAGCGGAATACGTTCCGCGATTTCACTCGGTACCACATCGGCGGCAGCGCAACCTACACGCTTAGTTCTGAGCTTGGAGCCGACGTGCGCAATCGCCTTCTTGTGGGAATGGACGAGCAGTATCAAGATGGCGCAATACTCTTCTATGCGCTCGACCTTGCGACCAATGGTCGCGGCCTACTGCGGACAAACAAGCGCGAAGGCGCCGAAAATACTGGCGTGTTTGTGCAGAATGAGCTTCTGTGGGGAGCCTGGAGCCTGACGCTCGGACTACGCCAGGACTGGCTGACGTACTACTACGGCGATTTTCTCAACCCACGGCTCAACGATCGGCGGACGTTCGCGCAGCTATCGCCGAAACTCGGACTAACGTATCGGTTCACGGAGTTGGCGAGCGTGTACATCAACTTCGGTCGCGGAGTCGAAATCCCTGCCGGCAACGAAACTGATCCGCCGAGTGTGTTCGGCGAGGATACAGTCCGCGCAATCAACCCTCTTCTGGAGCCAATTCGATCGGAAACCTACGAGCTTGGCGCAAAACAGATTCTCCCGCTTGGTGGCGGCTTGCTCCGGGCGCTCAGCTACGATGCGGCGGTGTACTTCATTCGCACCTGGAACGACCTGATTCCGTACCGCGGCGGGCGCTTTTACCTTTCGGCAGGACGCACCGAACGGCTTGGGGCGGAGCTTGGTCTGCGTGCGGACTTTGCCGAAGGTATCTCGCTACTTGGTGCATTGACGGTGATGGAAACATCGCTTGCCGACTACGTGGTTGACTCGATCTACACCCAGGCACGCTATAATCCCGCGCTCGAAGGGAAGAAAGCAGACCTATCGGGCAATGCAATGCCAGGGGTACCACGCGTGGCCGCAACTGCACGGCTGCAGTACGTTCCCACATGGCTCGACCGGCTGCGGCTTGAAGCAGAGCTTCGCCACGTAGGCTCCTACTACGCCGACGATCGGAACGTATACGCGGTGCCAGCTTATACGGTGCTCGATCTTGGCGCGCGCTATGAGCAGCCGCTCTGGTCGGGGACATCGCTGGTTGCCGAGGTGCGTGGAATGAACCTCACCGATGCACGCTATGTGGCCAGCGTTTGGATCAACCCCGACGTGACCAGCGCCGGCGCTGCATACATCGAGCCTGGCTTACCGCGGAATTTCCTGGTACGCCTCCTGGTCCGGCAGAGCTGGTGATGGATCGCGGGCAAAGGTAAGCAGGGCGCATCGCAAGACGTGCAGGCGCGTTCGGGCGATGCGCCCGTTTTTTTCTTGTGGAGTGAAAAAAATTTGCTTGCACCAATTGGGGGCGATGCTGTATTTTGCATTTGCGTGCGGGAGGCAGCATACCGCACGTCCCCATACAGCGTAGCCAACCTTTTGCACAGAGAAGACGCACGGAATGTCGCCCGAATCGAGCCGACTGCG
>RFIK01000190.1 GCA_003695605.1 Chlorobiota bacterium | reverse complement strand
GACGTGATCGGCACCTGGTTGTTGCACAGATGGCGATCGTCGGTGCGGATTCACTGCCGCTTGTGATGCTGATCGGCTCATTTACGGGTGCTATCGCTGCACTGCAGGCGACGAACCTCTTTGCCAAGTTCAATCTCATCGGAATCGCACGACCGTACATCGGTGGTTCGATTGCAACAGTCGTCTTCACCGAGCTTACGCCTGTGCTAACAGCGCTGGTGATTGCCGGGCGCGTCGGGGGTGCGATTGCAGCCCAGATCGGTACGATGGCCGTTTCAGAGCAACTCGATGCTCTCGAGATGATGGCAATTGACCGGGATCGCTATCTGGGAATGCCGCGAGTGCTCGCAGCACTGACGATGATGCCAGTACTGGCGGTGTTTTCGAACGTTGTGGCTCTGGTTGGAGCTTACGTTCTGACTGCGCTCAAGTTCGAGTTTTCGGCTGCGATGTTCTTCGATTCGATTGTGCGGTTCTTCCGCACCAGTGAGGTTGTGATCGGTCTTGTCAAATCGTTTGTCTTCGGGGGAACAACGGCACTGATTGGATGCTGGGTTGGCATGCAGACAAGCGGTGGTGCGGAAGGGGTTGGCTCGAGCACGGTGCGCGCGTTTACGATTTCCGCTGCAGCAATTCTGGTGCTCGATGCGTTGTTCGGCTACGTTGTGTAACGGTTGAATTAAACCGCTGAGCTCGCGCGTGCGTCGAAGGGCAGTGCTGGTACCACACATCTTGGTGCTGGTTCTTGCAGCGTCAGATGATGCGCTGCAATGCGGCAGAGGATATCCATGCCAATGAGGTTGAACGATTCTCAGGAGCTTTTCGATGAGTGCACTCGATCGTTACACAGGTCCGTGGGATGCGCGGCGAGCGGGACATTTGTTGCGGCGAACAACGTTCCTCGGTTCGAAACGGTTCGTTGAGCAGCTCGTTGCCTTGATTGCTCGACGGTGTTCCTTGACTCACTGCTGCAGGCGATACTCCTCGAGCAGCTGCGCGGCTTCCTTGTAGAGAGGCAAGGGAACGTACACTTTCGCAAGTGCCAGATTGCCCACTGTGAGGGTGCGCGTCGTATCTACCTGCGGCACGAGCACTGCCCCAATCCCATGCGAGCGAAGATACCCGACGACAATCTCAGCCTCCCAGAGCGTGTTTGTCGTATAAAGGAGCACCCAACGCGGTTGATCGCGTTCACCTGGTGGGTACGCGGCCATCGTCGTGGTCTGTGAGGTGGCGGAGAGCAAATTCTTCTATTGCACGGCCGAGCCGAACAACATCCATGAACGAGGTGTACAGCGGTGCTGGTGCGATCCGGATAACGTCTGGCTTGCGGAAGTCCACGATCACGCCACGTGTGAGCAAATGCTCATACATCGCATGGCTCAACGCTGCACATCGTACGGATAACTGTGCTCCCCGCTCCTCGGGCGAACGCGGTGTTACGATCGTGATGCCGAGCTCTGGATAGGCTCGCCCCAGTTCGGTGAGGAGTTCTTCTAAGAAGCCGGTCAGAAGTACGCTCTTTTGGCGCAGGCGCTCCATCGTTGCACGGTGAAACTGTTCGAGCGCTACGCGGTGAACCGCCAGAGCGAGCACTGGGGCATTGCTGAGTTGCCAACTATCGGCACTCGGAACCGGCTCGAACCACTGCGGCATCGAAAAGCGTGTCGCTGGATCGTTCCCCCACCATCCGGCAAGTCGCAGCGTCGCTGGGTTTTGGGCATGCCGCCGATGTACAAACGCACCACCGACACCGCCTGGTCCAGAGTTGAGGTACTTGTACGAGCACCAGACGGCATAATCAACATCCCAGTCGTGTAAGTGGAGCGGAACGTTCCCAATTGCATGTGCAAGGTCCCAACCTGCAAGGGCACCGACACGGTGCGCAGCCGCTGTGATAGTGGGAATATCGAGAAACTGTCCCGTCAGGTAGTGCACAGCGCTCATGTGCACGAGGGCCAACTCTTCCCCCAGCGCTTCGATGGTTTCGATGATTGTCGCTGGAGAAATAGGCTCCAGTGGGGAATGGTCAAGCTCGACGATGCACTCGCTGCGCTCCAGGCCATGCCAGCGAACGTGGCTTTCTGCTGCGTAGCGGTCGCTTGGGAATTCCTCCGGCAGCAGCAAAATTTTTCGCCGCCGCCCCGATGGACGGTAGAAACTTACCAGCATCAAGTGGAGGTTTACCGTCAGGCTATTCATCGCCACCACTTCATCGGATGCAGCACCAACGAGTTCCGCCAGCAGTGGTGCCAAGTCCTCGTGGTAGCGGTACCATGGCTGGCGTGCATGCATGTGTCCTTCGACGGCGAGGTCACCCCATTCGGTGAGGACGTCCTCCACTGCTGCACGTGCCTTGCGCGGCATCAGACCCAGGGAGTTGCCGGCAAAGTAGGCGCAGGGCACCCCACCCCGCGTCGGGCGCAGAAATTCTTCGCGGAACGATGCGAGGACATCGGCTGCATCCGCACGCTGTGCACGTTCTGCGTAGCTACTTTCGGGTCCAACGATTGCCATGCATCAATCGGGCTGTGCATCGAGAGTGCAATGTTACGAAACTACGGGCAGTGGTGCTGCGGTGCCGTGACAGGTTAGAGGAGAGAGTTTTTCCGTAGTTCTACGGTCTTGAGCTGGAGAAGGTGTTCCGTAATTTTCGTGTGCCCTTGAGTGTCCACCATATGGAGAATTTGTGTGAGCCGTTCCGTTATGGGTGCTGTTGTTGCCAGTTGTCTAACGCTGGCAGCGTGTGCGGGGCTGGTGCGACTAACCCCAGGCCATGCGCAAGCGCGGCAGATGATGCAGCGCGGCCAATGGGATTCTGCTCGGGTGTTGCTCGAGCGTGAGGTCGCACGGAATCCGCAGAGCTACGAGGCCTGGTACGATCTCGGCTCAGTGCGGAAAGAGCTCGGCGACATCGAAGGCATGATCCACGCGTATCAGGCAGCCGAGCCTGGGCTGAGCGAGGACCGTCGCCGTGCACTCCCGCAGATTTACTACGTGGCGTGGGCGGAACTCTACAACACCACCGTCGAACTCTATAACCGGATCGCCGAGAGCCGAGATACTGCTGAGCTAGAGCATGCGCTTGAGACAGTGGGCAAAGCAATTCGCGTGCGTCCCGATGCGCCGGAAAACTACGACCTCGAAGGGAGGCTCTTCGAGTTGCGCGGCGACACCGCTCGTGCGCTCCAATCCTACCAGCGGTACATCACCTTGCTCAATCCATCAGTGCAGCTGGCTCGCCGTACTGGGTTGGCTCTGGGCATCTCGCGTGATAAAGTGATTGACATCTTCGGTGCACCACAAGCCACTAGGCCCAGCCGCACCACGACGGGCGATTCGATGATCGTGGACCGCTTTGTACGTGGAGCCGACACCGTCTATGTGTCCAGCTACGCAAAAGCCCAGCAAGGCTATCGTGTCGAAGGGTGGCGCGTCAATCCTCCTACCGCATGGTCCGCCGATGAACGGTTCCGCTACGCGCCAATTTCACTCGGCCCCTATATCCAAACGGCAACGATCTACTACAACCGCCGAGATTTCGACAAGGCACTGCAGGCTCTTGACCCGCTTGCAACGCTCACCCCGGCGGATGAAACAGTGCAAAATTTCCGCATTCAGATCTACCGCGATCAAGGACGGCTCCACGATGCCCTCCGCGAGCTTACCGAACGTGCCGAGCGCGATCCCACGAACAAACAGACGCTCGCAAGCCTCGGGCTGGTCTACCTCCAATTGGAACGCTATGATGACGCCATTGCGGAGTACGAAAAAGTGCTCCAACTCGACCCAACGTACGACGTTGCTCTCTTCAATGCGGCAGCAGCGCTCAAGAATCGTGCTGCCCAACTTCAGAAGGAAGAACGTGAGCGAAAGGAACGCGACCCGAAGTACAAGGAAAACGAGCAGCGATATTTCCCGCTTCTGGCAAAAGCCGCAGAGTATTTCGATCGTTACCGCCAGCTCCCCGAGCACCGCAACGACCTCACCGCGCTCGAGCATATCGTCAACATCTACGAAACGACGCGGAATAAAGATCGGCTCCGCCAGATCATCGCTGAGCTCGAAGCGATGGAGCCGCAGTATAGCACCGATGCTCGCTACTGGGAACTGCTCGGCGGTTACTACGCCCGCAATAACCAAGTGGACAAAGCCGAACGCGCCTACAAGCGGGCAGACCAAGCGCGCCGCCGCAATTGACAATGGAATTGCTCACCGAACGTTTATTCGTTACCAATCAACCACCATTCAGACAGCAACTGTATGCCACAGCATCAGGATCAACCCATGCCGCAGCAAATCAACATCGAGTTGGGTGAAAAAGAAGCTGAGGGAATCTACTCGAACCTGGCAATCATCTCGCATTCACCGGCGGAGTTCGTCATTGATTTTACGCGGCTGTTGCCGGGAGTGCCAAAGGCCCGTGTCCATGCGCGAATCATCATGACACCCCAGCATGCGAAGTTGCTGCTGGCAGCGCTGAGCGAGAACATTTCTCGCTACGAGCAACAGTACGGCGAAATCATCGTCGCCGACCCCGGCATGATGTCCCATCCTGAAGGGCACAAGTATCACTGAGTCCCCACAAGGAGAGTTGCCAAACTGCCTGCGGCACGCTCGGTTGCATCATGCACGCCGAGGGTGCGCGCTGCGTTTGCCATTGCGTGGCGTCGTAAATCATCGCCAAGCAACTGCTCGAGTACTGGCCACAGCTCTACGCTGAGCGAGGCATCCTCGATGACCACTGCACCTCCAGCCTGCGCGAGGACCTGTGCGTTGTGGTGTTGCTCGCGATTGGCTGCATGCGGATAGGGCACTAAAATCGCCGCTTTCCCAAGTGCCGCAAGCTCTGCGACAGTGCTTCCCCCAGCGCGACTGAGAACCAGTTCCGCTGCTGCGTACGCCGACGCCATGTCCTCGATGAACGGGCGTGCAACAATCCCAGCGTTGAGTGGAGGAGAATAGTTCGCACCTGTTTGCCAGAGGATCTGCCAGCCTGCCGCAAGGATACGATCACGGATGGCTTCAACAGCGCTGTTGAGTGACTGCGCTCCGAGCGAACCACCGAGTACGAGGAGCACCGGACGATCAGGATCGAATCCAAAGGAACCCCGTGCGGTGTGGGAATCAATTCGTGTGCGTAGATCAGGACGAATGGGTGTCCCCACAACCAAAACCCGTTCCTGCACAGCAGGGGGAAAAGCATCCCGACACGCAGGAACACTGACGAAGATCCGTTCAGCCCAGCGAGCAACAATTCGATTGACCTTGCCTGGTATGGCATTGATTTCAACGAGCACAATGGGTACGTTCGCCCAACGCGCAGCGATTGCAACAGGGAGACTTACGTAGGTACCAGCCAGCAGTGCCACACGTGGCTGTACTGTGCGCAGGATGTGTGCAACGCGCGCTATCGAGATTGGCAGCCGCCATGCGAGCGAGTACGTCCGAACCGAGCGCGCTCCGTAGTACCCACGCATCGGGATTGGAACAAAACGATACCCACGCGCGGGAATGATGCGTCCTTCGATGCGTGACTGATTGCCAACAAAGACCGGCTCGAGCACAGCATGTGGCGCGAGCATCCTGCTCAAGTGTTCAACGATTGCCAGAACGGGAAACAGATCGCCACCAGTGCCACCAGCGGCGACGATGAGAGGAAGTCGAGCGTTGTTCTGCATTTTTGCTACAGCAGCAGTGTTCGGATGCACAAGGGCGCGGCATGCGCGTGCACAAAAGTATCGCGTCAGCGCTCCCCAACAGCCGAGAGCATGTTCCACGAACAACCGGAGCTTCCATGGATGCTCGTCTCCTTGCTACCGTCAGTATTGCATTTGCCACAACGATTGGACTCCACGGGCAAACAGCAGCGATACGGGCGAAGATTCTCGCTGTCGCAGAGGGGCATGCCGACGATGTTCGCCGCGAGCTACCAGCGCTCGTCAAGGAACACCCAAACGATCCGGGCGTTCTTTTTTTGAGTGCGATTGTCGAGCCGGACGGTGCGCGTGCTGTCGAAGTGTACAAGCGGATCGTGCGTGAGTATCCCGCCTCCGAATGGGCTGATGATGCACAATGGCGCATCGTGCAGTACTACGCCCTGCTCCGCGATACAGTACATGCACGCGCTGCGTTAGCGGATTTTCAGCAGCGCTTCCCGATGTCGGAATTTTTCATCCATGCGCAAGACATTGTCCGGACGACAGTGGGACTTGCTCCTGAAGCGATTGAACCGCAACGGACCTCCGAACGTGGCAGCACCAGTGACACAGCAACGCAGGAGCGATACACGCTCCAGATCGGAGCCTATTCGACGAAAGAAACAGCGGAGAACGAGGCGCAGCGTTTTCGTGCGCAACGGCTCCGGGTGGAGGTTATCGAGAAAGCGCCATCGCTCTATGCTGTTACCATTGGAGACTACACCAGCCGGGCAGCAGCCGAGAAAGCGCGTCCTCTTGTGGAGCAGCAGTGCAACTGCACACCGTTCATCATCCCCAAGCCGCATGTAGTCAAGCAATCACCCAAACGCGGGACGAAATGAGAACCGTCCTTCTCCTGCTGCTCTCTGTGTGGCTTGTGGTGTTCCCCACACACGCCGAGACAGATACCTCTCGCGGGTTGGTTGGCAGTACACTCTGTTTTCGCCGAACGCTTACGCAGACCGATAGCTGCGAATTTCGATGTGCGATTCGCTTGAGTAATCCGACCGTATGGTATCCGCAGAGTGCTCGTGTTGGGCGAGCTGCTGCGAGCTTGCGGCGGATAAGCGACACACTTTGGCAGTTGGAAGCTTCGCAGGCAACAGTTGGCAGCGTTGAAGTTGAACTCTGCGGCATCGTCCTGGCTGGTTCAGATTCGGTCTGCATCGTCAGGCTCGATGCAGATTCGCTTTGCAAGGTCGCTCTCGGGTTACTTGAGGAAGTGCTCATCGTCACCTCAGTCGGACCGCAACTGCCGTACCTCCGCTTTGCTCGGTTGGAAGGGCCGTTCCCGATGCCGATTGTGCGTGATGAACCGTTTGCTGTTGCGATTGCGTTCGATGCGCCAACACGTGCGACGCTGCAGCTTTTTGACGTGCTTGGTCGCATCGTCACACAATGGTCCTTCGAGCGTGAGCGCGGCGTTTATCGCTTGACGCTGACGCTCCCGGCTGAGGTGTCGCCAGGGCTGTACATTCTACGCCTGGAGAGTAGCAGTGGGGCTGCAGTCGTGCCTGTAATTGTTGAGGAATAACTGTTAGAGCCCCCTCAGCCGCTTTAGTGCAGAATTCAAATCTCCACCATATTTTTTCAACCAATCCGGTGGATTTTTAGGGTCAATTCGGATCCATCGAGTGTCACTCCCTCGTTGCCCCCCATGTTGCTTATCTGCGTTGTTCCATGCGTCATCCTTAGGGATTACCCAGCAATGCGCGGTATTAGGTGATACACCCAATGCGACAATGAACTCGTAGTTCTGATCGCGAATTTGTTGAAACGTGTACTTACCATTTCTCCACAACGTCGAGAATTTTACCTCTACTCGACGATTGTTGATGAGAAGGTCGGCATCACTATCACCTACTTTTTTTACAGCGATGCCATACTTCTTGCAGAATCGCAGGACAAGCTCTTCACCAATTTTACCAATGGTTCGGGAGGGTATACCCTCAACAAGCCAGCGAAATGGACTGTGTTGCCACAGTTGTATTGCACCAATATGCTTTTGCTCAAGGTCTCGAGATATTGCGACCAATACATCGTAGGGTTGAGCACTACTTGATCGGTTTGGCATACGGGGGGTCGAATAACACGTGTTGCTTCGAAGATTCCCGGTGCAACTCTGGCTCAAAGTTGACCCAGGTAACATCGGGTATATTAGCAAAACGGTGAGCCATAACAGCAAGTGCTTCCAGGTTATTGTCAACGAGAACAAAATTGCGTCCAAGTTCAGCCGCTGCTACTCCCGTTGTCCCACTACCTGCGAAAAAATCGAGCACTGTATCACCCTCCTTGGACGATGCGGAAATTATGCGTCGAAGTATTCCCAGCGGTTTTTGTGTTGGATAACCAGTTTTCTCTTTGCTATTGGTAGGCACAATAGTATGCCACCAAACGTCGGTCGGAAACTTCCCCCGCGCAGCCTTCTCAGCGCCGACAAGCCCAGGTGCCATGTATGGAATCCGCTCGACTGCTTCTTCGTTGAAATAGTAACAGTTCGGGTCTTTAGCATAGAAGAAGATTGTATCATGTTTGGCGGGCCACCGCCGTTTAGAACGACCGCCATAATCATATGCCCAGATAATTTCATTGATAAACGCTTCCATGCCAAAGATACTGTCTAAAAGTATCTTGCAATAGTGTGCCCAACGGTAATCTATGTGAAAATAGAGGGAGCCGTGCGACGCCAGAACACGATGTGCTTCCTCTAAACGTGGACGCAGGAACCCAAGGTAATCATCAAATACATCCTGAAATGCTCTCGTTCCCAGTACAGTCGCTCGATACCGGCGATCCCCAAAACCAACGCGTTCCCCATCTTGGGTTGCATGAACTTTTATTGTCGTCCGTTTCTGCGGCCTTCCCGTGTTGAATGGCGGGTCAATGTAGATCAGATCGATACTTCCACTCTCAATCGCTCGGAGAGCGTCGAGATTATCAGCAAATATAATCGTACCGCCCATTGCGCTGTGCGTTACTCTGCTGGAACAAGCAATCCGCTCGGTGTCCGCTCGACCTCGATTGCTTCGACCGGGGTAGCCTCGGAATCAATCAAGATTGGGCGTGTCCGCTTGATTTTCTCCTGGATTGTCATCAGAGCTTTGATGAGCGCTTCGGGACGCGGTGGGCAGCCAGAAACATAGACGTCCACGGGCAGAAAGAGATCAATCCCCTGCACGACCGAATAGCTGCGGAACATCCCACCGCTGGAGGCACACACACCCATCGAAATCACCCACTTGGGGTCGGGCATTTGGTCGTAAATCTTGCGGACGACCCAGGCCATCTTGTAGGTAACCGTACCGGCAACGATGAGTAGGTCCGATTGGCGGGGCGTAAATCCCATCTTTTCGGAACCAAAGCGTGCGACATCGAAGCGCGAGGCAGCAAACGCCATCATCTCAATGCCGCAGCACGAGATGCCGAGCGGCATCGGCCACAGTGAATTTGCCTGCGCCCAGTTGATGGCGGCTTCGACGGTGGTCGTCAAAAACCCACCATTGGCGATTGGATTGATCACTCCCATGAGAGTGCACCTTTCTTGATGATGTACACATATCCTGCAAGCAAGAGCACCATGAAAAGCACCATCGCGATGAACCCGACTGCGCCAAGTTGCCGCACCTGCACCGCCCACGGGTACATGAAGATGATCTCGATGTCGAACAAAATGAAGAGCATCGCGACCATGTAGAACTTCACCGAAAAACGCTCACGTGCAGAGCGCAGCGGCTCCATGCCGGATTCATACGTGGAATTTTTCTCTTTACTGGCGCGGCGTGGGCCAATGTACTCGGCGACGAGAATGTTCACGACGCCGAAAAACACGCCGAGCGCGATCATCACGAGTACGGGGACGTAGAGCTCAAGCATGTGTTGCTCCATGAACGCGACAACGACCAACGCAAAAGTACGTAGTGGCGTTCCCGACCTTCCACGGCCGACGCTATCTTTGCGCCGCATCCGCTTTGCGCCGACCCACTGTCGGCATCCGGGTGGAAGAGCCACGGCACAGAAGACGATCAATGCACGGTTCTCAGCTTGTACGCAGTTTCGCTCGCTCGATTTTTTCGGAAATGTCGGCGTTAGCCCACGCCTGCGGAGCAATCAACCTTGGGCAAGGATACCCTGACTTTGATCCACCACCCATACTCCGCGATGCAGCGTGTACTGCTATCCAAAGTGGACACAATCAATATGCCATCTCCCATGGCGAGCGCATTCTCCGTCACGCAATCGCTTCCCACGCAGCGCAGTGGTACGGGCAGCAGCTCGACCCAGAAACCGACATCTGCGTGACGTGCGG
>RFIK01000189.1 GCA_003695605.1 Chlorobiota bacterium | reverse complement strand
TCCGTACATGTGGCCGGATTGTCTCGTTTGGATCGAATGTGAATGGTGGATCATAGGATGTGTATCCCGTGATAAATGCTGGGTTTGATCCATAGGATACTACATCAAGATCCGTGACAAAGACCCGCTGGAAGATACCACCAACAGGGGTTCCTGCGCTCGATGGTTTTGGATTGATAAGTGCGATTGCGCCGCCATTACCCCACTGGGCAAGGTTACCGCGGAATTCGCACGCTTTCGTTGTTTGGAGTTCTCCGTTGAGGACATAGATCGCACCACCACCACGGACGTTCGATCGTTGGGCACTGTCGACGCCTGCTCCTACGCGGTTATTGTCGAAAATGCAACGAACATGACGGATGTAGTTGTACTCCGGCTGACTCATCACACTGCGGAAATGAGCAGCAATAGCACCTCCTGAATACCCTGCGCTATTGCCCGAGAACTCAATCATATGAGCACTTGTGTACCCAGTGAGCGTTCCACTGATGACACCGCCTGCGCCGTATACAAGATAATTCCGTCGCGTAAAGATTGCACCCCCGTCGTAGGTCGCAGTGTTATTCTGGAACTTGATGTTATACCCGAGATTGCGCACCTGGATGTTGTTTGCATCGGAACCACCGATGTGCGGCGATGGCAGTCCGTCGTAGTTAACATTTTCAGCAACATAAATGGCACCACCTCGCGCTGATTGGTTACTTGTCATGTGCATTGATACTGGCTGCTGGGTACCACCGCGGAGTACAAGTCGCCCTGCGGTCGAAGACATGTAAATCGCTCCACCCTGACTGAGGGCAGCCGCATTGTAGTCCGTGACAAAGGGCGTCTCCGTCATATTAGAACGGTAGCGCCCTGTTGTCACAAGGCTCGTATACCCACCAACGTAGAGTGCACCCCCACGTGCTCCATTCGTGCCTGTTGCCTGCTGCAAGTTTGAGACTTTATTGCCATCGAAGATGATGTAATCGTAACCTTGGTAGTCGTTGACACCAAGACCAACATGAATACCCCAGCGACCCGCGATATAAACCGCACCTCCGAACGCATCGTTTTTATATGCCTTGTTCGCATTTGTTTCAACCGGTGCAGGTGTGTTCAATTCGTCGCGCACAATGATGAATGTACCATTAGGAGTGACGACTGTATCGGTCCGGATCGCTGCATTGAGAATGCGATTCTGTGCAAACGTCAGTTGCCGCACCCGGCCTAGAAAAATTGCGAGTCGTCCATCATCAAGATTTTGGCGGTAGGTATCCTCCAGCTCGTTGATCGTACTATCGTAAAGGTTGTCATGCGCACGAACGTAGTTCGTACTATTTGGCGCATTATCGCGCCGTGGCGGGGGAAGCAGCGTAGACGTATTCGCAGCGTTATGCTCAAAAAGATATTGGTTGACAATGTGGCTTGGCCGCGGTGGCGACATCGCGGATCCAATATCACTCGGCAGGTACGATGCTGGTAAACTGTTGTATTCAGTTGCACCTTGTCCGCTTGTTATGGAAGGATAGAAAACGTTGTTGACATCAACAGGCGCCTGGAGAAACTGAACAGCGCCACCATGGTAGCGTGCTGTGTTCCGCGTAAAGTTACAGTTGACAAGCCACGTCCGTGAGGAGAGGATCGAGAGCGCGCCGCCCGAACCTTGCGTCATCGCAACCAACTGCCCGTTTATGGAGGTCGGGTTGCTGACGTCACCAGCAGCCGCTTGCTGGTAAATGTTCACTCGATCAACCGTCGTATCCTTGCGGAAGTTATCGAAATCGCAGTCGCGGAAAAACGCGGCGCGTGCACCAGGGAGGATTATGATATGCCCCCACTCTCGCGCGAGGTTTGTCCCGACACCGACGAAGCGAATACGATCACGCCCCGGACCGCCGATACTCGGATCCTGGTTATTGAATCGGCGCCACGGTTGTGTACGAATCAAAGGATCGAGCGACGGATTTTGCAACCGTGCCGTAATCCACATCAAGCCATACTCAAAGGGCACAACAAACTTCGTGTTGTAGTACGTGTTCGCTCCGACTACTGTCGGCATGTTGTAAATGTAGAGCCGTCCCGATGGCGGAGTCGGTGTTCCAGAAGGATTCACCGCTTCCGGCCACTGCACATAGACCGCCCCTTGCGCGTTGTAGGGAAGTGGTGGCAAGTTTTCGATCTGCCGCGTGAGTGTGTCCAAAATCACGTTGTACGTGATATCGTACTTCTGCGGGTGGATCGTAGGCTCAATTTGCGTTGTCCGAGAAATAACCGATTGGAAGTAGGCCGGGTCTGAGTAATCATAGCACGTACCGCCCCCTGGAAGTGGACGTAGAACAACCTGGTAATCCGGAGGACTTTGGAAGGGGTACGACGCGCGGGCACGACCGTCGGCAATGATACGCCCACCTGTTGAGTCAATGATGCGGCCATTCGGCAAGAACTCCACCCGAGTTCCTGGCTCAATGATGAGCGTTCCGGCAATGACGTAATTCCCACTAATACGGTAGAGCGTATCACGGACGAAGATCCGCACGTCCTTTGCATCGACCCGTCCGGAAACATCGCGTATTGGCAACTGCGCAACGGCAGTCCCCGTCACCATCGTAGCGAGCACAGCAAGTGCACTCAATCGAAACCAACGAAGCATACGACCTCCGAGAGAGTAAAACGTTGTCATGACTATTGCTGCATTGATTGATGTCACTGTCTTCGGTTTTCGAGTTTCCTTGACAGACGCGCATTGAATTTGATGTACTGGCCGCCTGTCAAGGGCGCGCTCAGTACTCAACAACTGTGCCAAGTCGGACAAGTCCCGCCTTAGCATCCGGTGCGTACTCAGAAAATTCAAATTCGGCAAGCAATGCCTTCAAGAGGCGAATTGCATGATCTGCTTTTCCAGCTTTTTCGTAGCAGAGCGCCGCTTCGAGCATGAATTTGTCTTTCACACCTGCACGCTCAGCATCAGAGAGCACCTGCTCATAAAGTCGTGCAGCTTCCTCAAACTTCGAGCGGTGTTCGTAGCACGCCGCCAATCCTGCCTGCGCACCGATACGAACCAACACTGCATCCGAGCTGGATGCCTGCTCGAAGTACCGCTCTGCGTCATCGTACTGTTTTCGGCTCAGGAAGATTTGCCCAGCGTAGAATGCTGCAGTTTTCCCTGCAGTCGTACCCCCGTAGGTATCGGCGATCGTCCGCAGGCCTTGAACAGGTTCGCCACGGACGGTCTTCTTCGGATCGCCATCGAGCGCCTGGTCGTACTGCTCCGCTTCGATGTACGGGAGCACGCGACTGAGCGCTACGCTTGCTTCCTGCTCGCGATCCTGCTGCGCCGAGCGCCACAGGAGATACCCCGCAACCGCAAGCGCGAGCGCAAGTAGTGCGGCCGCACCATACCGAATGCGGCGATCGCTCCACACTTGTTCGAGCCACGGCGGCAACGTCACTGCCGGTGGCGCTACAGGCGCTTCCGCTACGGGGTCTTGCGTCGGTGTTTTCGGTTCAGCCATGGGTTGTCATTGGTCCGTTGTGCCCAACTTCCGGCGGGCAAGGTTGGATGCTGCATGCAGACTCGCGCGCCCGGAGGGACTCGAACCCCCAACCTTTGGAACCGGAATCCAATGCTCTATCCATTAAGCTACGGGCGCGGCGTTCCGCGCCGCAAATATACGCTGCCCCCAGCTCCCACTCCTGCGATCGAACGAAAAATTTTTCCTTTCTGCATCGTGTTTTCCATCCATCGTACTGCGCCAAACCGTCCAACCCATTCCACACTGTCAACTTTCCTTCACACCTGCTATTCTGCTTTCCCGGTGCACAAGACGTCCGTGTGTTAGACCTCTGCACAAACGGTGGTACCAGCTCCGAGCCCTCCACCGCCAGTGCAGTGGTGCGAACATCCTTGCTCTGAGCACGGGAACGCATGGTAACCAACACTGACGCACAACCTCGATGAGCACAGTATTTTCGCGCATTCGTTCACCATGCGCAGGCCATGCAGTACGAAAAAATTCTTGGCGACGGTATTACGTTCGACGATGTCTTGCTCGTCCCACGGTATTCGGAAGTTCTTCCTCGTGAGGTTTCCCTCCACACCCAACTGACGCGCGGTATCACGCTGAACATTCCCATCGTCAGCGCTGCAATGGACACGGTCACCGAGTCGGCGATGGCAATTGCGCTGGCGCGTGCCGGCGGTATTGGCATCATCCACAAAAACATGAGCACCCACCGCCAAGCAGAGGAGGTCAGCAAAGTCAAGCGCAGCGAAAGCGGCATGATCAAGGACCCCATCACACTCGAACCAGACCGAACCATCGGCGATGCCAAACGCATCATGGCCCGCTACGGCATCGCTGGCATCCCAATCGTTGATAAGTCACGCCGCTTGGTGGGTATTCTGACAAACCGCGACCTTCGATTCATCGAGGATCTTTCGCGCCCAATCGCCGACGTGATGACCCGCACGAACCTTATCACCGCACCTGTCGGCACCACACTCGACGATGCCGAGCGGATCCTCCAACAGCACCGCATCGAAAAACTCCCCGTTGTAGATGATCGCGGTGTCCTCTGCGGGCTTATCACGTTCAAAGATATCCAGAAAAAACGCCGTTACCCGAATGCCTGTAAAGATGAACACGGCCGACTGCGCGTTGGAGCAGCCGTCGGAGTCACTGCCGATACGCTCGAGCGTGTCGCCGCACTCGTCGAGGCGGGGGTTGATGTCGTCGTCGTTGATACTGCCCACGGCCATTCGCGTGGTGTCCTCGAGATGGTCGAGCGCATCAAAGCACACTACCCAGGGCTGCAACTGATTGCAGGCAACATTGCAACAGCCGACGGTGCGCGCGCGCTCATTGACGCAGGAGCCGATGGCGTCAAAGTCGGCGTCGGCCCCGGTTCGATCTGCACTACGCGCATCATCGCCGGCGTCGGTGTCCCGCAACTGAGCGCAATCATGGCTGCTGCCGATGTCTGCCAGGAAAAAGGTGTCCCACTCATCGCCGATGGCGGCATCAAGCAAACCGGCGATATCGCCAAAGCACTTGCCGCTGGCGCCGACTGCGTGATGATGGGCAACATGCTCGCCGGCCATGAAGAATCCCCTGGCGAAAAGGTGCAGTACGAAGGGCGCATGTTCAAGGTGTACCGCGGGATGGGGAGCGAAGGCGCAATGATGGGCGGCTCAGCCGACCGCTACTTCCAGGACGCCGAAGATGAGATCACCAAACTTGTCCCCGAAGGGATCGAAGGCCGTGTCCCATTCAAAGGCTCCGTCGCCGACACGCTCTACCAAATCGTCGGAGGTTTGCGCGCAGCGATGGGGTACTGTGGATGCAGCACGATTGCTGAACTCAAAGAGCACGGCCGCTTCGTCCGCATCACGCCCGCAGGATTGCGCGAATCACATCCCCATGATGTCATCATTACCAAAGAGTCTCCGAACTACTGGGGATAACCCCTCGCTCACCAGCGCATAACCTGCCGCACCGCCTCGACAATATCCTCAACACTCAGCAGAATCGCATTCTCGAGTGGCTTGGCAAAGCCGACGGGGCAATCTTTCGACGCCACGCGCTTGACCGGCGCATCGAGCCAGCGGAAGCATTCATCGTGAATCGTTGCTGCGACTTCGCCACCGAACCCACCAGTCAAGTAGTGCTCGTGGGCGACAACGCAGCGGCTTGTCCGCTTGACTGCCTCGCAGACACGCTCCCGATCCCACGGACGCAACGACCGCAGGTCAATGACCTGGACGTCAATACCCTCGGCTGCTAACTGCTCGGCTGCTTTGAGCGACCAGTGTACTGCATTGCCGTAAGAAACCACGGTAACATCTTTACCCGCACGCCGCTGGCGCGCTTTGCCGAAAGGGATGAGATAGTCGTCCGGCGGTGTCGGTGCACTTGTCGGACGGTAGTTGTAGAGGAATTTCGGCTCAATGTACATCGTGACCCCCTGCGAACGAATCGCCGTCCGCATCAAACCGATGGCATCGTCGGCAAACGCAGGACATACCACACGGATGCCCGGCAAGTGCGCGAACACCGCGTCGAGACTTTGCGAATGGTAGAGGCCGCCTTGAATGTACCCACCGCTGGCGAGTCGGATGACAATATTCGGTGTGAACTGCCCCCGCGTGCGCCAGTAATCGTGTGAGCATTCGATAAGTTGCTCCATTGCTGGCCAGAAGTAATCGGCGAACTCGGCACCCTCGATCACCACGCGGATGTCGTCCCGATAGCGACAGAAGCCGTTTGCTGTGCCGACGATGTAATCTTCGGCAATCGGTGCGTTGAAGATGCGCTCATTGCCGAACTCGTCGAGCATACCCTTGACGACGTTGAAGATGCCCTGCTTGTTCTTCGAGGCGACATCCTGACCCCAGAGGAATGTATGCGGATTTCGGCGAAACTCCTGCTTGAGCGCGTAGTTGATCCCCTCGCGGAGGGTGAGCATCGGCGCATTCGGGTCGAAGACAGCCTGCTCCTCGCTCGGATCGTTGTAGCCAATGATCGCCGGAGGCACGATGTAGTCTTTCCACGACTCAGGGTCCGGTTCTGCAGCAGCTTCGGCTTTCTCCGCTGCTGCAGCGATTTCCGCCATGTTCTCGTGCTCGATTGCGTTGAGCTCTTCCTCGCTGGCGATGCCCGCCTCGAGAATCCGCTGACGGAAAATCCTGAGTGGGTCGCGTGCCTTCATCGCTTCGATTTCTTCCTTGCTGCGGTAGAGCTCGTGGTTATCGGAATTCGAGTGCGAGCCGATCCGGTCGCAGTCGGCATGCACCATCGCAGGCCCTGCGCCCGACAGGACGTACTCAGCCGCTTTCTTCATCGCTCGGTACGAATCGAAGACATCTCGGCCATCGCACTTGAGGATGAGCAGATGACGAAAACCAACGAAGTTGTCCGACACATCCGGATTTGCCGTCTGCTCTTCGACGGGGACAGAGATGCCGTACTTGTTGTTCTGGATCACGAAAATCACGGGCAACTGCTCCCGCGAGGCTCCGTTGACGGCTTCGTAGAAGTAGCCCTCCGAGCATGCCGATTCACCACCGGAGTAGATGACCAGCTCATCGCCGTTGTACTTTTTGATAGCCCGTGCGGTACCAGCAGCATGCTGGGCGTGATTTCCCGTGCAGGAACTAACGTTCTGAATGCGAATTGCCGGCTTGGCAAAGTGGTTGCTCATGTGCCGACCGCCGCCGGCGACATCGGCATCCTTGCTCAGGCCGTTGAGAATGATCTCATACGGCGTAATGCCTGCCGCCAGCGCTGTGATCAAATCGCGGTAGTACGGGAAGAGAAAATCCTTCCCCGGACGAAAAATTTGCCCAATGGCAAGCTGGATGCCGTCGTGCCCTGCACACGGCGCATGGTAGGACCAGCCTTTCGCCATCTTCAGGTACGTCGCAGCTTTCTCGTCAAGCTTCCGTCCGAGGTGGTTGAGTTTATACCAGCGGAGAATCGTCTCGCGATCGAAGCCAGTAAAATCAAAGCGCGATTGCTCCACAGTCCTACTCGACGACCCATTCGCTGCTGATGGGGCAGGAGTGGGGGAGGATGGTTTCGTTCGGCTGGACTTTGATCGGCTTGGCATTGTCCAAGTGGAAATGATGGTGCTACTTACAGTTGACTGTCTTACTGGTGTGCATGCGTTTGGACGCACGAGCAGGTGATTTGTTGACGAATGTCAGCCATCGGTACGGATCTTCGCCGTCGCGGGTGATACGGGCAAAGCGCTCCATGATCGCACGCGTGATCGGGCCGACTGTTCCGCTGCCGATCGTGACGCGATCAATTGAACGCACAGGCGTGATCTCGGCCGCTGTTCCGGTCAGGAAGACCTCGTCGGCAATGTAGAGCATCGCACGCGGGATAATCTGCTCGACGACGGGGATGCCTTCGTCGCGTGCCAGCTGAACGACCGTTGCACGCGTAATCCCCGGTAGGATCGAGGCTGCAAGCGGCGGAGTGTAGAGCGTCCTATCGCGAACGAGAAAAACATTTTCGCCACTACCTTCGCTCAAATTTCCGTGCTCGTCGAGCGTGAGCCCCTCGGCGTAGCCATGGCGGACTGCCTCCATTTTGACGAGCTGAGAATTGAGGTAATTTGCCGCTGCTTTCGCCATCGCTGGGAGTGCATTGTTCGAGGGACGTGTCCACGAAGAGACGCAGATATCAACGCCACGCTCGACAGAGTCCTCGCCCAGGTAGCGTCCCCACTGCCAGGCTGCGATTGCCACCTCGACCGGACAGCCAATCGGCAAAACCCCCATTTCGCCGTAGCCACGGAACACAAGCGGACGAATGTAGCACGCACCGAGGCGATTGCGCCGAAGCAACTCGAGTGTAGCACGTTCGAGTTCATCGAGCGAATACGGTATCTCGACGGCGTACATCTTGCAGGAATCGTACAGCCGCCGCAGATGATCCCGTAACCGAAACACTGCAACACCGCGCGTTGTTGAATACGCGCGGATTCCTTCGAACCAACTGGAGGCATAGTGCAGTGCGTGCGAGAGCACATGGACCTGCGCTCGTTCCCACGGCACAAAGCGACCGTTCATCCAGATCGTACGCGTCTTCGAAATTGGCATGCGTAGGTGCTCCAGAGGGGTGAAACAAGCTCCGTCCTACCGGGCAGCAAGAGCATCCGAGCGTCCAAGCCGCTCCAGGAGAAGAGTCCGGACAAGTTCCGGGTTTGCTTTGCCCTGCGAGTACTTCATCACTTGACCGACGAGGAAGCCGAGCACCGCTGTCTTACCTGCGCGGTACTTCTCGATGGTGTCGGGGTGTTCGCTCAGTGCGCGCTCGACGAGCTGTTCGAGGTAGCCTGCGTCGGAGACCTGCACCATCCCGCGCTCAGCAACGAGTGCTGACGGCCGCGCTGGCGAACTCATCAGCTCTGCGAAGAGCTCCTTCGCGATGCGACTCGAGATTGTGCGCTGCGCCTGCAACTCGACAAGCTCTGCAAGACGCTCCGGTTCGATGGGAAACGAGCCAATGTCAGTTTTCCGCTCGCCCAAGACGCGCAGCACCTCCGTCATGATCCAGTTGCTGACGAGTTTGTAGCGCTCCGGCGAGGGCTCGTTGAGCGCTCTACAGGTGCGCTCGAAGTAATCAGCCAGGGAGCGATCTGCGATGAGAATGCCCGCATCGTAGGCAGGTATCCCATACTGCTCCTGCAAGCGGCGCTTTCGCGCCAGCGGAAGCTCGGGTAATTCCGCGCGGACACGTTCGATCCACGCGGCGCTCACCTCGACCGGTACTAAATCCGGCTCCGGAAAGTAGCGGTAGTCGTGCGCAAACTCCTTTGAGCGCATGGGCCGAGTAGTTCCGCTCGAAGCATCCCACATTCGCGTTTCTTGTTCGATGGTACCGCCCTGCTCGAGGAGCGCGATCTGTCGCTCGATTTCGTAGGCAAGCGCGCGCTCGACGTTCCGGAACGAGTTGAGATTTTTCACCTCCGTCTTTGTCCCAAAGCGCTCGGTACCGCGACGCCGCACAGAGACGTTCGCATCGCAGCGCAAGGAACCTTCCTCCATGTTCCCATCGCAAATGCCCACGTACATGAGCAGTTGCCGGATCGCTTGGAGGTAGAGCACCGCTTCGCCTGGGGAACGGATATCCGGTTCCGAAACAATTTCGATAAGCGGAACCCCGCAGCGATTGAGGTCAATGAGCGTTTCAATGTCGAGGTCGTGGATGGATTTGCCGGCGTCCTCCTCCATGTGGATCCGCGTGATGCCAATACGCTTGGTCGTCCCGTCGTCGAGCTCGATTTCGACCGATCCACCGTAGCAAATTGGGTCTTCGTACTGCGAAATCTGGTAGCCTTTCGGCAGATCGGGGTAGAAGTAGTTCTTCCGCGAAAAGCGTGAGCGCGGACGGATCGTGCAGCCGGT
>RFIK01000188.1 GCA_003695605.1 Chlorobiota bacterium | reverse complement strand
TACCAGTCGAAATTCTGGAGGTGGATAACACCAAAGTTCGTGCCCAGCAAATTGCTCGTCTTGAGCACGTCAAAGCCACGCGCAAGAATGATGCTGTGGCTGCTGCACTGGAACGTTTAGAGCGAGCAGCCCGCAATAACAACGAAAACCTTCTGACCTACGCCATCGAAGCAGCACGGGTCCGTGCGACAGTTGGCGAGATCAGCCAGGCACTCGCGAACGTATTCGGCCGCTACCAAACAGTATCCACCGCAATTACGGGCATTTTCAGTGCATCATATCGCGGCGATGCATCGTTCGAAGCACTCTGCCAACGCGTTCGCCGCTTTGAAGAAGCGACCGGTCGCCGCCCACGGATTCTCGTTGCCAAGCTGGGGCAAGATGGTCATGATCGCGGTTTGAAGGTGATCGCCAGTGGTTTTGCTGATCTGGGCTTCGATGTAGATCTCGGCCCGCTCTTCCAAACCCCGGAGGAGGTTGCACGCCAAGCAATCGAAAACGACGTCCACATCGTCGGCATTTCCTCTCAAGCCGGCGCACACAAGACGCTCATTCCAGAGCTTATCGAGCGTCTTCGCGCCGAAGGAGCAAGCGATATCCTTGTCGTCGCAGGCGGTATCATCCCTCCGAAAGATTACGACGAACTTCACCGCGCAGGGGTCCACGCAATCTTCGGCCCGGGAACGCCAGTCCTCGATGCTGCCGAAGCTGTGCTTGATTTACTCGAACATCACTGGAGCGTCGAAGATGCAGCAGCTGCGCAGTAACCGATCGCAGGGTACACCTGACTACGAGGACATTGCGCTCCTTGCTGAACGAGTTCGCCGCGGCGAGCGACGAGCGCTGGCAAAGGCTCTAAGCTTGCTCGAAAGCACTCGTGCCTCCGATGCACCGCGACAGCATGCACTGCTCCGTGTACTTGCTATTCCAGCTCGACCAACGATGCGTATTGGCATTACTGGCTCCGCCGGCGCCGGAAAGAGCACGCTCATCGAGGCGCTGGGACTCCATGCAGCCTGCGAAGGCCATCGCGTTGCTGTCTTGGCAACCGATCCGGCTGCGCCATCGAGTGGTGGCAGTATTCTCGGCGATAAGCTTCGGATGACTGCGCTTGCTAATCATCCGAATGCATTTATACGCCCAAGCTCCAATCGCGGTCGTGGGGATGCACTCGATACTCACGTGCGCGAGCGTATCATCGCTTGTGAAGCAGCCGGGTACGATGTCATCATCGTGGAAACTGTCGGTGCAGGACAAGCTGATACTGCGATCGCCGATGCTGTGGATCTGGTTATCCTGGCTACACTTCCCAATGCAGGGGACGACATCCAAGCACTCAAGCGAGGTGTCATGGAGTGCGCTGATGTTGTCGTTGTTACCAAAGCCGATCTCGATCGTGCTGCTGCACGCCGCGCTGTACAGCACATACGCAGCGGACGTGCACTTCTCCGTAACCGAGACGGGGATTGGCATGTCCGCGTCCTTGCAACGTCGAGTGCATCAGGCGAAGGAATTACCGAGCTGTGGATGCTCTGCCAGGAATTTTTCGCCGAGGGACGACGTCCTATCATCGAGGCTCGCCGTCGCCAGCAGCGCATGCGGTGGTTTGACGAATCCCTCCACACCCATCTTATCGCCGTGCTACGCCGGCGCGCGTCGGCACATCTTGATCGCATTGCCGATGCAGTGGCCGAAGGCGCAATCCTTCCGCCTATAGCTGCTGCTACCATCGTCAACCACCTCGAGACCCCATGATGATTGACATTGGAAACATCCAACGCTTGCTTGTCGAGTACCAGCTCGATGGTTGGCTCCTCTATGACTTCCGCCGTTCGAATCCGATCGCACACCGCCTCATCGGCACAAGCGATACTGCTCACACCACGCGCCGTTTTGCGCTCTGGATTCCATCTCGTGGCGAGGCTACCGCGCTTGTCCACGCTATCGAACAACATCTCTTCGTGCATCTACCTTTCAAGCGCACAGTCTACCGCAGCCGGCTGGAGTGGCAGACGATGCTCCATTGCCTCGTTGGAAGCGCTCGCTGTATTGCTACCGAATATTCCCCACACGGCGATCTGCCAGCGATCTCCTTTCTCGACGCAGGTACTGCTGAGCTCCTCCGGTCGTTCGGCGTAGAGCTCTGGAGCAGCGGGGATCTTGTTCAGCACATCGAGGCTATCTGGACTGCTGAGCAGATCGAAGCCAATCGTTTGGTTGCAGCGAAACTCCGCTCGATCATGATGGAGAGCATCGAAGCGGCACGAACGCTGGTGCTCGAGGGCAATGCAACTGAATACGACCTTCAGCAGTTCATCCTCGCGGCCTTCGAACGCGAAGAACTGATCACAGACTATCCTCCGATTGTTGCAGTCGGCATGAATTCAGCATCTCCGCACTACGAACCGACAGCAGCATCGAGCGCTCCACTCCAACGCGACACAATGCTTCTGCTCGACATGTGGGCTAAAGGACGCACTCCCGATGCAACGTATGCCGACATCACGTGGACAATTTGGCTTGGCACCTCACCACCGGACGAAGCACGACACATTGCCCGCCTGGTGATCGGTGCACGCGATGCTGCCCTGGCTTTAGTCCGCGAGCGATTCCGAAGCGGTACACCGCTGTATGGGTACGAAGTGGATGATGCAGCACGAAACCTCATTGCTGCAGCAGGCTACGGCGAGTACTTCATCCATCGCACAGGCCACAACATCGGAACCGAAGTTCACGGCTACGGCGCAAACATGGATAACTACGAGACGTGCGATACGCGCCGTGTGCTTGCTGGCACATCATTCAGCATCGAACCTGGCATTTACCTTCCCGGTCGCTTCGGCTTTCGGAGCGAATGCGACGTTGTCATTGACCACGACGGGCGCGTCCACATCCCAAGCGAACCATTGCAGAATGAACTCCTCACAGTCGAGCTATGATGACACGCTTTCTTGCAGTGCTCGTTGCTGCCATTGCCTGTAGCGCTGCATACGCGCAAGGCACAAGTGATCAAGAGCGCGTCGCCATTGCATACGAACAAGCTGGCGATTGGCGAAATGCTGCGCGGCTGTGGCAGGAGATGCTCTCCCAGCAACCGACGAATGCACGTTACCTGGTCGGAGCACTCCGTTCGCTCAAGATGCTCGGGCAGGCTGAGGCGATGGCGCAGCTTGTTGAATCGTCCTCTGGACAAGCGCGATCATGGGAAGCGCTCGCGTACTATGGGTACGCGCTCTGGCGGATTGGCAAGCAACAGCAGGCGTCCACAGTGTGGGCGCAAGCACTTGATCAGCTCCCAGCGCAGCAGGAGACATTCTACCGCACGGTTGCTACCCTTCAACTCGATGCAGGCGCGCGCCTGGAAGCAGCTCGTACTTTTCAACTTGGTCGGCGGAAGCTTGCGCAGCCTGGTGTTTTTGCGGAGGATTTAGTCCAGCTCGCAATCGCCGCACGCCAGCCCCAGGAGGCACTCGATGAGCTTATCCTCTTTTTCCGTACGACACAGAACCTGGCGCGCACGCAAGGCTACATTGCGACGCTGCTATCGATCGAGGGTACCAGCGACTTAGTCCGCAAGTGGCTGGAGCGCTTGGCAGAAGACAGCGCATCGCCACTTGTTCTGCGACTCTACGAATGGACGCTCCGCCAATTGGGCGACTACCGTGCAGCGCTCGACGCTGTCCTCCGGCTGGAACGCCTGTCCGGACAAACAGGGCGAGAACTCTACGCCTTTGCTGAGCGCGCACGCACAGAAGGCGCACTCGATATCGCGCTCGATGCCTACAGCGCGCTGCAATCGCCCTCGGTTCCACAAGACGTCCGGACGATGGCGCTCTTTGGTTATGCCCAAACGATCGAACAGCGTATGCTCAGCTCTCAAGTACGCTCGCGGAAGACTCTCGAGCAGCTCATCAGTCAATACGACAAAATTGCAGCCAGTTACCCCACGCACCCGCTTGCTGCCACTGCGCTGCTCCGCATTGCCCAGCTCGAACGGGATTACGGTGATGATAGTCGCACTGCACTGGCTCGATTTGACCAGCTTATTACGCGCTATCCGCAGAATGAACAAGCTGCTCGTGGTTTGATCGAACGTCTCCCACTCCTTGTAGAGCTGTACGGGCTCGATAGTGCAACAACCCTTTTCGAAAGAGACCTGCCCCGAATTACCGCGTTCCCATCGCTTCGATTGCAGGCTGCGTACATCCGCGGCGAGCTTGACTTTTTCCGATGCCGCTTCGAGACTGCGCTGGAGTTCTACCGCCAAGCCTCCTCGAATCTCGATGACCCGATCGCAAATGACGCCATCGAGCGAGTGACCCTCCTTTCCGTCAACCGGGAGGACTCCCTTGCTCTTTGCCACTATGCGCAGATCGAGCGCTCGTTCTATCAGCGTGATCTTGAGCGAGGCTTTCTGCTCACAGATTCGCTTGCACAGATCCACAGTGATATTGCGGAACTCGCTCTTCTCCATGCAGCAAGCATTGCACTCGAGCGTGGCGCCGATAGCACGAGCTTGCGTTACTGGACGATGCTATCGACACAGTACCCAGAGACACTCTATGGAGACCGCATCCTCTGGGGGCTTGCCGAGATTGCTCGTCGCCAGGGAAAAATTCACGATGCGCTATCGCTTTACAACCAACTTCTGGCGCGGTTTCCCAATTCGATTCTGATTCCCCAAACGCGGGCTCAAATTCGCGCCCTTCGAGATCAAATGTGAGTGCTCCACGCGATTCGCACAAAACTTGCTGCCACGAGTGCAGCAGTTTCGCTTCGCAAGCGCAAACTCCCCAAGGACCATTTGCGCACACCGACCGAAGCGAGAATGTGCTCTTCGCGTGGCGAAAAGCCGCCTTCCGGACCGATCACAATCGCAAGATCACCAGGCTCGAGCGACGGAGCGTTGCCATCGGGGGTGCAAACGATTAGCGTTGCGGTACACGTTGCCAGGAAGTCCTCTAGCCGCTGCGGCATTTCGATCGCCGGGAGCACACTTCTCCTCGCCTGCTTGAGCGCTGCGATTGCCTTTGCATGCCACCGCTCCTGCCGGAAGGAATGGATGTTTTCGCTCCGGTCGAGAACGAGCGGAACAATCCGTGCGACGCCGAGCTCGGTACTTTTCTCCACCAGCCATTCGAACCGCGCACGAGCTGCGAGCATCCCAATCGCAAGTGTCAAGCGGTATGGAAGCTCTCCAGGAGCATTCTCGATCGCTTCGACCGTAGCGCGCGCATACTGGGACTCGATGTGGTGAAGGCGGATCAGCGCCCGCAAACCACGTCCATTGCTGGCATAGAGAGTATCGCCTTCCCGGCATCGCAGAACGCGCAAGTGGCGGAGCTCGTCGCCTTCGATGAGAATTTCCCGACTGTCGTGCTCGAGCGTCGGAACGTAGAGACATTCCATCGGCAGCCTTTCTATCTTTGCGCCGAAAATACCAGCATCACCGATTAGCGATCATGGAGTTCACGTGCATTCGGGTCTATCGCCCGGAGAACTACCGCGGGGTTGGGGCAATTCAGCTTGCCCGACCGGAGGTGCGCAATGCTCTGAGCCTGCGCACGATGGAAGAAATCGTTGCCGCGTGCGAAGAGTACGAACGCGATTCAACCGTTGGCTGCATCGTTATTCATGGCGATGAGCGAGCATTTGCCGCCGGCGCAGACATTCGCGACATGAGCACTGCCGATACTGTGACGATGCTCCAGCGCGACCAGTTCGCGCGGTGGGAACGGCTCCGCCAGATCAAAAAGCCGATACTTGCTGCCGTCAGTGGCTATGCACTCGGCGGTGGATGCGAACTGGCGATGCTCTGCGATATCATCATCGCCAGCGATACAGCGCAGTTCGGCCAGCCAGAAATCAACATCGGCGTCATGCCTGGCGCCGGTGGCACCCAGCGCCTCCCACGAGTAGTCGGCAAATCGCTCGCAATGGAGCTTGTCCTCAGTGGACAGATGATCTCCGCTGAGCGCGCCCTCGACCGTGGACTTGTCAGCCGTGTTGTCCCCGTCGAATACTACCTCGAGGAGGCATTTGCACTTGCTGAAGAAATTGCCTCGAAGGCGCCAGTTGCCCTCCGGCTTGCGAAGGAAGCCGTCAACAAGGCATTTTCGACACCGCTCGAACTTGGCTTAGAGCTCGAACGGAAAAATTTCTACATGCTCTTTGCTACTGACGACCAGAAAGAAGGCATGGCAGCGTTCCTCGAAAAGCGCATGCCACAGTGGAAAGGTCGCTAACTATCCGGAGCTTGTGCAATGAACTACCAGACCATTCTCTACGAATTCGACAGCGGCATTGCAACAATTACTCTCAACCGTCCCGAGGTTTTCAACGCATGCAATGAACAGCTCACCAGCGAGCTTTACCAGGCACTCGAACACGCAGGCTCCGATCTTGCCGTCCGATGTATCGTCCTGACTGGTGCAGGCAAGGCATTCTGTTCGGGACAAGACCTCAAGGAAGCTCCTGAGCCAGGGACAGAGCGGGATTTGCGGGATTCGCTTCGCCGTCGCTACAACCCGATTATTCGCCGGATGCGGGATATGCCGAAGCCAATCATTGCAGGCATCAATGGTGTTGCTGCAGGTGCCGGACTCTCGCTTGCACTTGCGGCAGACATCCGCATCATGAGCACAGCAGCACGACTTGTCGAAGCATTCATTGGCATAGCACTTATCCCCGATAGCGGAGCGACCTTCTTCTACCCACGGATGATGGGTTATGCGCGTGCATTCGAGTTTGCCACGCTCAACAAGCCCATTTCTACCGAACGTGCTTATGCACTCGGATTAGTCAACATGATTGCATCACCGCGGGCATTCCCTCGTGCTGTTCGTGCGATCGCAGAAAAGTACGCAGCAGGTCCGACGCAGACGTACGGCTACGTCAAAATGCTGCTCCAGCGCGGTATGGTAGCACCGCTGGAGGAAATGCTCACGCTCGAAGAAGAGTACCAGCAGCGCGCTGGGCAGAGCGAAGATTACCGCGAGGGGGTTGCTGCATTTCGTGATAAACGTCCGCCCACATTCCGTGGCAGATGATGGCAAAGCCAGCACCGACGCTCTTCGAGCAATACCGAGTCTCCACTCAGAGCAGTGAGAAGCTCTGGTACCATCTGCCGACGCTTCGTTGGAGTATCATTGCTCTCTCAGTGGTTGTTACGGCGCTTTTCATCCCTCCGCTGGCTCGATTCCTCTGGAATACTGGTACGTCGAGCGTTCCTGCGCCTGGCTTTCGGTGGAACGGTGCACCAGTTATTGCAGAGCAGACGTTCCCAATCCTCAAACCACCTGCTGTATATCGCGCTGAATGCGATAGCGCCCGGCAGGTGGCTCCTCTTGTCTACGAACTCGAACAGCCACCACTATCGAGCAACGACCTCTTTGCCGCTGGACAAGGGCACGCAGCCCTCAATCTACGTTGGAAAGGAACGAGCACTCTGCAGGTTGAACTTGCACGTGCCCGTCACCCACTCGATAGTATGTTTTCAGGCGCAATTGTTGTGGACACACTCGTAGCATCTCGCACCTCCGTCGTGTATTTGCGTGCACGCTCAAGCGGCGCATGGTACCGTGTCACGACCGATGCTTTGCTGCTTGAACGTGAGGCTCGGCGTGCGCTCGAGCGGGTACTCAGCCACTATGGGCTCCCCGATTCACTTGGTGCAATGCTACTCAGTTCGATCGGGAGACTCCCCCGCGCGCGCTATTCGCCTGCGCTCAGTCTGCAAGAGCAGGTACTCGCTGTGCAGAATGTGCGGCGAACCTATGGGATCGTCCGCCAAGGGGAAACGATCGTTGCACCTGGAGAACTCATCACGACGATGGTCGCAGCAAAACTTGCATCGTACCGGGATGCACTCGCAGAGTTGCAAGCTGCACGTCTGACGCAGTCGCTGCTTTCCTCGCTGGTTCGCGCTCTCTTACTGTGCGGAATCATCTGGCTGTACCTGATTGTAGCCCGCACTGACCAACTCGATGACAACCGAACGGTCATCACGGTAGCCGCGCTACTTGTACTTTCGGCGTTGCAGTCGTGGCTTAGCACCCTCCTCGATGCAGCATATGCACCGGAATTCCTCGTCCTGCTTCCGGCGATCGCGATGCTCATCACGTTGCTCTACGATGTGCGCCTTGCGTTTGTGTTTGCACTTTCGGCAGCGCTCCTCCATGCGGCGATCAGATCGGGCGACCTTCCTTCGGGGTTATCCTTACTTGTTGCTTCGCTGGCGGGTGTTATCAGCGTCCGGACTCTCCAGAGCCGTTATCAATTCATTCGGTCAATATTGTTCATCGCTGTTGGGTTCTGGCTCTCACTCCTTGCTGCGTTACTCGAAGGTGGGATCACGCTCTCGCTCATTGGGAGTCCGGCTGCAGCTGCTACGGTGAACGCTATAGTGTCGCCACTCCTTGTGTGGATTGCACTACTCGTGCTCGATCGGATCTTTGATGTACCAACTGATGTCCGACTCCTCCAACTCGACACGTTGACCCACCCACTGCTGGTTAAGCTCCGTCAGGTTGCACCAGGGACATACCAACACACACTCAATGTCGCAAACCTTGCTGAACATGCAGCGATCGCCATCGGTGCGAATCCACTCCTCGCACGTGTAGGCGCGTACTTCCACGACATCGGCAAGATTCGTAAGCCGGAGTATTTTGCCGAGAACCAAATCGAACTTGCGAACAAACACCGCGAGCTCTCACCGTGGCGTAGTGCTGCGATCATTCGCGCACACGTCGAAGAAGGTGTGGAGTTAGCGCTCGAATACCGTTTGCCGCCGAAGGTAGTCGAATTCATACCTACCCACCACGGGACATCGCTCATTCGGCATTTCTACGCTCAGGCACTGGACGAAGCGCGGATGAACAATCAGCCAGTAGACGAAGGGGATTTTCGCTACGGAGGACCGAAGCCACGTACGAAAGAGACCGGCGTCGTTATGCTTGCTGACATCTCCGAAGCGATTGCCCGTGTTGCAGAGTCTCCGAAGGATATTGAAGAGCGACTCGAACGCGTGTTCCGCGAAAAAATTGACGACGGCCAGCTCGATGAATGCCCGCTTACCTTGCGCGAAATAACGAGCATTCGCGCACTCTTCGCCGATTTGCTCATCGGAATGGTGCACCAACGACCTGACTACAAAACTCCGGAGCCAGAATCAGTTCCTGCTAGCGCAGCTCAACCCCCTCCAGCACCGTGAGCTACAACATTGATGCTGCAGAGCCGATGGAATCTCCGTTTACGGATATGCTGGACGAGTTCGCGCAATACCTGCGCTTCGAGAAAGGCGCGTCTGAACAGACTATTGCAGCGTACTGCCACAACGCTCGGCAGTACCTCGTGTTCGTGCATACCTCGGTGGGCAAAGAAACACTGAGTGAAACGTGCGAAACCGACATCGTCACGTTCCTTCGGTACTTAGCCGAACTTGGGTTATCGGAACGCTCACGAGCACGCTACACCAGCGCAATTCGCCAGTTCTACCGTTTCGCGCTCGCTCATGGCCACTGTGCTCACGACCCGACCGAGCTTATTGCGTCACCTGCCTTTGAACAGCACTTGCCGCAGGTCCTGAGCGTCGAGGAGATCTTTGCGCTTCTCGAATCGGTTCCCACCTCCACTCCAGAGGGCATCCGTGACCGTGCCGTGCTCGAGGTGCTCTACGGCTGCGGGCTGCGTGTGAGTGAACTCTGCGGACTGCGCTCGGATGACATCGCGTACGAAAGCCGAATTGTCCGTGTCCGCGGGAAGGGCTCGAAAGAGCGGCTCGTACCAATTGGCCAGGTTGCCCTCGATTGGATCGAACGGTATCGCCGCGATGCTTATCCTCTCCTTCGGTCGCCGAAGTATGCAGCGACGACGCTGTTCCTCTCAAATCGCGGACGCCAACTCAACCGTATGGCTGTGTGGCTCATCGTCCAGAATGCTGCCAAGACTGCACAGCTCGGCATGCATATTACACCCCACACGCTGCGTCATTGCTTTGCGACTCACCTAATCGAAGCGGGAGCAGACCTCCGTGCAGTTCAAGAGATGCTCGGTCACGCCGATATTTCCACCACACAGATCTATACCCATCTGGATCGCCTGTACCTGCGCGAGGTGCATCGGCGCTTCCATCCACGGTGGTAAGTACATCTGCTGCTTATCATGCATCACAGCGCTGTTTGATCGCCGTGCAACAGCATTCGAACATCACTTGCACGCTAGCACCAATGCGTTCCCTGCTTTTGTGGTTGCTCGGTCGAATCGCAATGGTTGTCGCCAGTGTGCTCGTGGTTGTTGCTGGCGCATCGAACGTATGGTCGCAAACACGGTACTCCCCTATCAAGCTCGGCGTTGACAACTTGCTTGAACTGCGTTTAGAACCACTCCGCGGTAAGCGTATCGCACTTGTCTGCAACGCCGCAAGCCGAACACGATTCGAACGAGAAACCCTTGCAGAGCTCACCGTGAGTGGCAACGTTGAAATTGCTGCAGTGCTGCTTGTCGAGGGGGCAGTCACATTCCAGGCACAGTCGCTAAACCATGTACCGACATACATCCTTACCGCTGGAATTCGGCGTCCCACACGAGCAATGCTCCACGGATGCGATGCCGTCGTGGTGGATGTGCAAGATTTAGGCCTTCGACCGGCGCTGACCTTAGGGACGCTCTATCACATTCTCGACGCGTGCGCCGAATATGGCATCGAGGTGTACGTCCTGGACCGTCCGAATCCACTTGGCGGGATCATCGTCGATGGCGCGATTCCAACAGCAGCGCTGGAACGCACGAGCTTTACAGTTGTGCCGGTTCCCTACCTCCACGGTATGACGATCGGCGAGCTAGCACTCATGATCAATTCGGAAGGTTGGCTCTCGCCAGATCCGGTGAGCAAACGTCCTCGGCAGTGCACGCTACACATTGTCAAGATGCGTCGTTGGCGGCGAACGGCAACGTGGGAACAAACACACTGGCAATGGATCGCGCCATCGCCGAATGTTCCCTCACCAGATGCACTGCGAGGAATGGCAATCGTTGGTCTGGTGGGCGAGCTTGGTGCAGTATCCGTTGGAATTGGAACTGACCGGCCATTTCAGTTTATGGGCGCACCTGACTTTTCGGAAGAAATCATCGCTCGACTGTGTGATTTTTTTGCGCAGCATGGCATCGTTGCAACCCCAACGTCGTTTCTCCCTTCGCGCGGCGCGCACGCAGGCACACTCTGCCGCGGAGTGACCTTCAACATCCCTGCAGCGCTGTCTCTTCCATCCTACACGGTTGCGTGCGAGTTACTCGATACGCTCGCTGCACTTTATCGGCCCGTGCGTGACAGTCTCGACCAGCTCCACCATCGCCAGCGACTGCTGCGAATTACCGGTGATATTCGATTTGCCGATAGCCACAGCTGGCAGTCTGGATCTATCGCACAGCATGCGATGTTCGCGGACTTCCTCTCCCGTCGCCAGCGCTACTTGCTCTACCCTTAGCGGGAAAGGGGCTTCCGCCGCCATATCACGAGCGCATTTGCAACTGCGCGGCATTGCGGTACGCCGCCCGGTGGTACAACGCAACGATCCCCAACAACCATCGTCGCTGAGCCACCACCATCGAGATTGAGCGCATCGCTCGCACCGAACGTTTTCATGAACTCAGCCAACTCCCGAAGGGACATCCCCACAGATCGGCCGGGAGACTGCTCAACGGTGACTAGATACAGCACCGATTGGATTACATCCGTACCAATCGCTGTTCGGGCCAATCGCTGCTCGACAAACGGGCTTCCACGCCGTGAAGTGTCTACCAGTTGTGGTTTGACGATTCCATTCTTGACCAGTAGCGGCGTCCCACCAATCGAGGTATGGAAAGGAATCGAATCGTTTCGAAGCGTTCGCACTTGAAGTATGACGGTGTCGCCGCGTTTGAGCTTGCCATTTCCGATCACCTTCTGAAGTGGATGCTCATGTGGAATAGTCAGGACACATCCGCGGAGAGGAACCTCGGTGGAGCCACTATCGAGCGTTTGGAGCACAAGGCACGGAGTTGATTGATTGACCATCGGTTGGCGCAAGTAGCGCAGGAGCACTTTCGGTTTCTGTTGTTCGAATTGCCATTGACGTTGCACGGCGCCAAGCAACGCTGCAAGCGAATCGCTCGTCCACTGAGGATCGAGCGTGTCGCCAGTGATCAAGCGTTGCGCGGTCGAGAGTTCAACAGGCATACGTCCAGGAAGCGGAGGAATGCTATCGCCTGCATACCGGTTGAACAGCTGCACGCCATCGGCAGTGGCATTGATTGCATCAATCGGGAAGGTGCTGCCATCGGAGAGATAAACAGCTGCCCGAATACCCCCAGTATCGAGCCATGGACGCCAGCGACGATCAAGCCAGAGAGCATACCACGGCGCACCAGTTGCAGCTACAATCTCGCCATCGCTGAGGCTGATCCCGAGTGGCTGACGAGTGCCTGCACGCCAGAAGCTTCCATTGATTGCTGCCAGGACGATCTTCCCCTGCGACGAATCGAGCCGTCGCGTAAGTGCAGGGAGCGTTTCCAGTCTGCCAACACGATCGTGCGCCTGGACGAGCTCGATGCCATAGCGCGGGTTCCGCACAACGCACGTTACCGCGTGAACGAGTGCGTGCATCGAATCAGCAAGCACGACATCCACCCGTCGGTAGATTACCCCTGGAACAACGAGTGTGTCATACACAATGGTCATGCCCCGGATGAGCCCTGGGCGAACGGAGACATTCGGCGCGCTGCGCTTTTTCGCCGAGCGTCCTCGTCGTTTGGCATGGATCATTTTCCTGACGCGCGGCTGTCGAAATGTCTGCTTCTGTCGCTTCTTCTGCGATGAGGAGAGTGCCACAGGGTGCGCTGGCACTGGTAGTGCGCCAACAAGGAAACTGCGATCTGAAGGCACTGAGAGCCCAAGAGATCGGCTGGTCAGAGCGTTCGGGAAAGGATATACAACGTTCTTCCACGCAGATGACCAGCTAATGAACGGGATGCAGAGTAGTGGCACAACGGCGCCGCTACCCGCACCCAGCCAGCGAGTGAGATTCAGCATTGCACAAGGTAGGACAGAAATGGATGCACCTTCGAATGCTCTACAGCGCATCAGGCGATGCGATGCTGCCGCATGCAATTGCAAAGGTAGCGAAGCTGCGCTGAATACTCCATACGACGAAAACGACGGAACTGCCACCAATATTCCCCTGCTGCTGTTCCTGCGATGAGGAAAAATGCACTCCATACACCGACACCAACAACGACGTGGTGTGGCACATTACTCCAAAGCCCGTGCACAGAGTACATCACAAGTGCAAGTCCGCCAGCGATACGCTCGAGGGAATCGAGCAGAAGCCGCAATCGTGGAGATTGCCATGTCCGTCGCTGCTGTCGAAGAATTGCTAGCTGCATCCCGACTGAGCACGACAGGAGCGCAACAATCCACGCGAACCAGTGGAGCTGTGGTAGTGCGTAATACCCCACAAGGATGCCCAGCACTGATTCCACCGCAACATAGCGCGCCCAGCGATGCCGCTGGAGGCGGTGCAGTTCGCTGACGAGTGGTTTGGAACTCATGACGGAGGATCGGCTGATATTCCTTCCCCAAAATTCGAGTATCTTTGCCACGCAATCAATCGGTAGAACTGCGGATTTTCTCAGCACTATGTCCTCCTCGACGCTCGATGTTCGGCAGGTCAGCTCGACGCTTGTTGTTGAGCTGAATCGCCCGGACAAACTCAACGCGCTCAATCGCGCAATGCTCGATGAACTCGAGCAGCTTTTTTCGGATCCAGTGCTTCCAGCCCGTTACCGTGCGGTAATCATCACGGGAAAGGGAAAAGCATTTGCAGCAGGGGCAGACATCGCTGAACTTGCTGGATGCACGCAAGAAACTGGTACTGAATTTTCCCGCCGCGGTCAACGTGTCTTCGCACGGATCGAGTCACTTCCAATCCCTGTGATTGCTGCAGTCGGAGGATATGCCCTCGGCGGTGGCTGCGAGCTGGCGATGGCATGTCATCTCCGCTTTGCTGCGACTACGGCTGTTTTCGGTCAGCCGGAAGTAAAACTCGGTATCATCCCAGGGTACGGTGGTACTCAACGCCTTGCTCGATTGATCGGTATGGCGCGTGCAGTAGAGTTTATGCTCACAGGCGAGCACCTCTCTGCGCAGCGGGCCTATGAGCTCGGTCTTGTCAATAGAGTGTTCGAGCCAGAGAAACTCCTCGATGAAACGCTCGCATTCTGTGCGACGCTCGAAACACTGCCTCCGCGAGCAATCGAGGCTATTCTGCGCACGACCTACGGCGTTGCAAGCGCCCGCTACGATGTCGAAGCAGAGCAATTTGGCTTGCTCTGTGGTACCGATGATTTCCGCGAGGGGACCAGCGCATTCCTTGAAAAGCGGACGCCGTCGTTCACAGGGCACTGATGTGTTGGATTTGGCACATCCTCTACAACACCATCGTCGTGCCAGGAATGCTCCTTGGTGCCCGGCTCGGGGAACTTGTGTCTCCCAAACTCCGGCGCCGGCGAGCACTTCTCCACCAGCAGCGCTTCCACCTGGAAAACCGCGCATCCAACGGCGCGGTTTGGTTCCACGCTGCCTCGATGGGAGAACTTGAGCAAATCAAACCGCTCATTCGACTGGCTCGTCTGCGGTGGCCAACATTGCAGATCGTGCTGACGGTCTTTTCACCATCAGCATGGCGCGAGCATCATGATATCGAAGTGGACACGATGATGGTGCTTCCCTACGACGTGCTGCCGACTATGCGAAAGATCGTGGAAGCGATCGCACCGCGTCTTGTGATCTTCTCACGCTACGACGTTTGGTGGAATTTCGCCCACGTCCTGGCAAGTCGCAACATTCCCGCTGTCATCGTCAATGCTACCGCGCCCACATCTCGGCGCATGCTCGTAGCACGGAGCTTTTTTCGGTGCCTCTACAGTACCGCTGCACTCATCATCGCGCGAGCTGAGCGGCACAGGGTCTGGCTGGAGTCGCTCGGTCTGACCTCACCAATAGTCACCATGCCCGATTCACGCATTGATCAGCTTCTTGAACGACGTCGCCGTGAAAAGGATACATTCCCACCCTTTCTTGAGCCGAGCAAATTTCGGATTATCCTCGGCAGCACATGGATGCCAGATCTCCAACTTTGGGCGGAAGCATGGACTAGGGTAGACCAACGCGTGCGCGGAACAGTGCAACTTGTGATCGTTCCGCACGAACCAACTCCCAAACAGTGTAACCAGGTATTGCATCTTTTTCACGATGCCGTATTGCTAAGCCAAGCAGACAAACTCCCTACACCGCCCCCTGTTGTCGTGGTAGATCGTGTTGGCATGCTCGCAGCACTGTACACGTACGCACTGGCAGCGTACGTCGGTGGGGGATTCGGTGCTGGTGTCCATAGTCTGCTCGAGCCCGCAGTTGCAGGGATTCCAATCGCGTGTGGTCCGCGGATTGAACGGAGCGACGATGCACAAGAGTTATTGGCATATGGAGCATTGCGCATTGTCCATTCCGCCGATGATGTATCGAGGTGGATGGAGCAGCTGCAAACACATGCGGAGCTGAGAGAATGCGCACGCTGCTACAGTGAGCATCTTCTTGCAAGCGAGGGTGTGAGTTCTCGCATGCTCGAGCTTATCGAACGCTCGATGCAACTGCAGGGCGTGCTCTTCGATACCACAGGATGATACCACCGGCGACGATCATTGCCAGCGAAACCCACTGCGCCTGTGAGAGTCCCCAGTAGAGCGGATTGAGCCGGATAAATTCCACAAGGAAGCGCTCAAGTCCGGCGAAAACAAGATATAACCCGAAGAGCCATCCCTGGGGATATCCACCCCGCCGTTGGAGGCGATGAAGCACTGCAAAGATGAGTAGCGAGGCAAGAGTCTCATACACCGGTGTGGGGTGTACTTTGATGTCGTAGGGCACAGGCTCTCCCGGATACATTTCAACGTACTTGTTCCGCAGCTCGATGTTGATGTGCGCAAGCGTAGGTACAGTACCGTTGGGGTAACTCATTGCCCACGGGAGTTTGCTTGGTATACCATAATCACCATCTCCTGCTAACTGGCATCCGATACGTCCGATACCATAAGCAATCATCAGTGCGGGAGCGAGGCTGTCGGCGAGCGCGAAAAATGGAACTCTCTGCCGATAGGCATAGAGAGCAATTGCACTTGCTGCGACGATGAGTCCCCCATGAAATGTCAGACCTTCCCCACTGAAGATTGCAGCGAGTGGATCGCGGAGGAACACATCAGGATACTCCAGTAAATGAAAGAGTTTGGCACCGGCAATTCCGCCAACAAGGGCGAGCAGTGTGACGTTGGACACAAAGCGTTCACTCCAACCCTGGCGCCGGGCTTGTCGCGCAAATAACCAATTAGCTGTCAGAAATGCCAGCGCCATCATCAGGCCGAAGCTATAGATCGCCACCGGACCGATGTGAAAGAGGATGGGGCGCATAGAAATGCACGTAGATGGAATTTGGTGAGCGAAACTACGATGTACTCATGCACCGACGCACTACTGCCGCGTTACTCACTCGTCAGTGCGGTGATGAGTGCGCTTGCTGTTCCCAACTCCCCTTCGAGATAATCACAGAGTGCTGCAGGATCAGCGAATGTCTCCGGTGCACGCTGTGCAAGCAGGTGCCAGTAGGAATGTGATTCGATTGGTGTATGATGTCGTTCCCCAATGCCATAGCCGAATTCTTCAGCGTAATAATCAGCAATACGCACCACTGCCACAAGTGGCGCAACATCCTCGACTGAACACGATCCTTCGTGGTGCAGACGAATTGCTCCTTGAACATAGGACGGTAAGCGCCATACGTTCGCGATAAGTTCACCTGCCTCAGCATGAGTGGCGCCATAGATCTGTTGCTCTGCCTCGAGTTCGTCCATCGTTCCGCTCCCAATGGTTTCAAGGAGAATGCGGAATCGCTCTGGGTCAGACTGGAGCATCGCCAGCTTGCCAATATCATGGACTAAGCCTGCAAGAAATTCCATTTCCTGGAAATTGAGTTTGGCTCGGCTGGCAAGTGCACGTGCGAGTGTAGCCGTGGCTGCTGAATGACGCCAGAACTGCTCGAGAAACGCTCCCGCTAACGTTCGCAAGTACACAAACTTGGAGAAGATGCTCACGCCGAGCACAATGTTTGTCACTCTCGTAAGCCCGATCGTCATGATCGCCTGCGAAATCGAGGCAACTGGTATCCGAAGACCAAACATCGGGGAGTTTGCAACTCGGACTACCTTCGTAGAAATTGCGACATCCTGCTCAACGTAGTGCGCAAGACGGCGGACGTCACTATCATCCTGCTCGAGCATCTGCAGGAGTTTTGCTGCAACTGTAGGGAGTGATGCTATCTCGTTTGTCTGCTGTAATGAATCGAGAAAATTCATCGCAAAAAAAATTTGGTAATTACATTTTTCGGGTGTATTTTGGTGCGTAAAAAATATCGGCATCCAACTGCAGTAACTTAATCACAAGTATGTTTAACTATCACAAGCCTGGAGGAGCTATGAAGGTGCGTCATCTTCTTCTTGCTGCAACGCTGAGCGCTGCAATGAGCACACTACTTCTTGCACAGCAGCGAGAAATTCTCGAAGGCCGCGAGTAATTACTTTGGAATTCCGCACTGTGATTTTGCTACGGTTGAAGCTGCTCGCGGAATGCCTATCCAGCTCTGGTTGTCCTCACGAGTTCCAACGAAAGTCCGCATTTCACTACCCCGGTCCGGTGATTTCTTGGGGCAATTCAACCTTGCACCACGCAAAACCCTGATTGTTTCCGTTCCCGAGGCGCTGATGAATAAGATCTCCGGGATCAGTGACAACGGGATTTACATTCAATCGGAGCAGCCAATTACGGCGACAGTATACATGAGCTACCGGTGGTCAGGCGAAGCATTCAAAATTATTCCGAAAGAGCAACTCGGGCGAATCTACTACACGCTCAATCTCTACCAAGACCGTACAGACCGTGAGCGTGTCGGTCAAATCCTGATCACTGCTACAACAGACAACACCAAGGTTGCTGTTACACCGAAAGTGGACCTCGACGATGGCACACGGGGTGGCCAGACGAAGGTGTACACTTTGCAACGCGGACAAACGCTCCTTCTGAAGGCAAAAATCAAACCAGGGTTTGACCAAGACTTTGAGACAACTGATCTAACAGGAACAAAAATCGTCGCAACTGCACCAGTTTCTGTTATCTCCGGGCATACGAAAGGTGCATTCCCACGCTACCAGCCCACAATGGGTACACCTGCAAACTTCATGCGTAACATGCTCATTGAGAGCATGTGGCCTGTCGAATTTCT
>RFIK01000187.1 GCA_003695605.1 Chlorobiota bacterium | reverse complement strand
GCTCCTCCACGCAGAGCTCGAGCGTCAGCCCGACAATCCCTGGCTCCGCTACCACCTTGGGCTGGCGTACTTTGCTGCTGGCAAGCTCGACAGTGCTGCGGCGTTGCTCGAACCGCTCTGCATCAACGCAGAGCTCTCCGCTGAGCAGAGGGAACTTGCCCGTCTCCGCGCTGCGCAATGTGCACTGGCCCACGATCGACTGCTCGAAGCAGAACAGCTCATAGGAACGCCGTGCGGCAGCATCCACCGCGAAGGCTTGCGGATGTTCATCATGGCCGGTGTTCTTGCAGCGCTGCGGAGGTTCTCCGGCGCGCTCGAAGCGTTGGAGCATCCTGCCACGTGCGCCTCGGGGCTTGTCAATCAGGTGCAGCGCGTACGCTTTTGCGAGCACCTCCGTGCGCTTGGCGCAACGCAACGACTGCACACGAACCTCCCTCCACTTTGGCAGAGCCACGCAGAGTGGCAAACACTCTTTCGCTGATGGGCTACATCTCGATGCTCGTATGGAGCGCGATTTCCTCGAGAATACTGCTCACGCGCAGGCATTCGCTGAGCGCCCCTTCATAGACTGCTGCTTTTCCGTTGGTATGGACTTCCCACGTCAATCGCTCTGCATCCTCGATGCTGCACCCGGTCGCCTTGACAATCTGCACGATGACCTCGTCGAATGTATGCCAGTCATCGTTGTAGAGGATGCACTTCGCGGGCATGCCGACAGTGGTTTCTACTTCCAATTCAGGAAGGAGCTGCTCGCTTGGCATGAGATGGTGTGCAGCGATAATTCGACATGCTACAGACAAAAATATCGCACCGCAGGGAAACAGAGCCGCACAAACGCGCTCGGAGATTCCGTAGTTTTGCGGCGCTTCCAATCCATACGTTCGATGCTGCCATGACCGACAAAGCATTCCTCGATGCGCTCGATGCGATCATCGCCGAGCGTCACATGCTCGAGCATCCATTCTACCAGATGTGGAATCGCGGCGAGCTCACACTCGAGCAGCTGCGACAGTACGCACTGGAGTACTACCACCAGGTGTACCATTTCCCGACCTTCGTTAGTGCGACGCATGCTCGCTGCGCCGACGACATGGAGGTTCGCCAGATGCTTCTCGAAAACTTGATTGAGGAAGAGCACGGCGAGAACAATCACCCTGAGCTCTGGCGCCGCTTTGGTGATGCGCTGGGCATCTCGCGGCAGGAAATGGCCTCACGCGAGTATCTACCGCACACCCGGAAGTCGGTCGAGATTCTGCGCGAGCTTGCGTTCGATCCTAACCCAGCTGTTGGGCTGGCAGCGCTCTACGCCTACGAATCTCAAATTCCCGAAGTGGCAGCGACGAAAATCGAAGGGCTCAAGAAATTCTACGGCCTCGATTCCGAGGATGCGCTCATCTTCTTCCAGGTCCACGAACACGCCGACGTCATCCACCGCCAAGTAACGCGCGATGCGCTCGTCCGCATCTGCCGTACCGAAGAGCAGCAGCAGATTGCGCTCGATGCTGCCCGCGAAGCTGCCGATGCGATCAACCTGTTGCTCGACGGAATCTACGAACGCTGGTGCTGCCTGCCTGCAGAAGCAGATTCCGCGTAATCGGGACCTCGAACACATGGTACCACTGTCACTGCGGTTGCTCGCGCTGAGCTCCGTAGTGATTCTCTCCTCTGCACGTGCGCAGCCGATCATTGGTGCAATTTGGCTCGACCAGCGGGAGGTGTTCGATTCCACCGGCGATGAGTGGTTTTTCGCTGCACCGCTGTTGAATACACTTCACACAACGACGCGCCCGTGGGTTATTGGCGATGAACTCCTCTTCGCCGTCGGGGATCGGCTCGATACTGCCCTCCTCTACGAATCAGAGCGGAATCTGCGGCGGACGGGACTATTCTCGCGCGTTGCAATGCACGTGGATACGGTTGCGCCCGACACCGTCGAGGTCACCATTACCACGCAGGATTTTTGGTCCACCAGCGGTGCTGTGCTGGTGGGTTCGGGTGGTGGTGCGGCTACCCTTGGTGCAGAAGTCGAGGAGTTCAATCTTGCGGGCACGGGCAGTCGGTTCGGTGTCGAGATGCTCTACAGGACCGAAAACCAGATTGGCTGGCAAGGAGCGGTGGCGCTCACCTGGCGGCGTGCGCTGCGCTCCGAAGTCAATGTCAGCGGAACCCTCTTTGCCAACCGCTACCGCACGCTGCAACAACTGGCGCTGCTCGAGCCCTATCGTACCCTTCGCACGCCGTTGGCGTGGAGTGTGGGTGGGGTCAACTCCTTCGGCTCGGATTTTTACTATCGGCGCGGCACGGGGCGGTACGAATTGCTCCCGTTCCATCTTCGTCGCGCCAGCGGTTGGATCAGCATCGGCACAACCGACCAGAACGAAGACCGCCTCTTTGCAACACTGCTGCTCAGCGTGGAGAACGTCCGGCGCATAGCACCGGAGTTCCGGCAAGCGGGCGATAACAGCGCGCGGGCGTTGCTCTCGCTGGGATCGCTTCGCCAGCGCTTTCGGCGCATTAGCGGCCTGGATGGATTTTTGGTCGAGGACCTTGCTGTGGGTGCGTGGGGCGCTGCAACGATTGGCTACTTCCTCCCGATGAATGCTGATGGCGAGCGGCTCTTTTACATCGGAGGCGAAGCCGAACAATCGGGGTTCCTTGCAGACGATCGCGCCTACCTGTTTGGCAGAATCAGTGCCGGCTCTGGTTTCCAGCGCGGACAAGCACGCTATACTGCGATCGAATCCTACGGGCTTGGGCATTGGCGCCTCAGCACTGCATCGTTGCTGGTCGCGCGCTTTTGGCAGCAGACAGTCTGGAACTGGAATGCCTTCCGCCAACTGGTGCTCGATAACGACATCGGGCTGCGCAGCTATGCCGTCAATCAACTCGTCGGCGACAACCGATTCCTCTACAACGTGGAGTTTCGCGCACTGCCCCCGTGGCGACTGTGGATTTTCGGCATCAGTGGCGTTGCATTTCTCGATGGGGGCACCGTCTGGATGCAGGGCGCTGCGTTCTCCCACGCTCGCTTCCACCACGCCGTGGGTATTGGCATTCGTCTCCACAATCTCAAGTGGCAGGAAGAAGGCGGCATCCTCCGTCTGGACATTGCCTATAACCTCGACACCCAACGCATCGGGATTGTGTTCTCAAGCAATCAGCTCTTCTCGGCGGT
>RFIK01000186.1 GCA_003695605.1 Chlorobiota bacterium | reverse complement strand
TGCGATTGCAGCATGTGCTTGTGCTCTCGGGCAATCCCGAACGTGCAATGGCTGCGTTCGGTGACGAGCTCGATACGCAACCGCACCCCATCGAGGAATTCGCTATTGCCAAGCCAGCCAGTGTGCTTGCGCTGCTCCGATCACTTCGGGGAACGAACGTTGTGATCGTCATAAAAGACATGCGGTACCAACGCTTCCGGACAATCTGGAAACTCTACAGCGCAATAGCGGGACTCCGCACTTTGATGTTCGTTGATGAGCAGGGACGTTGCGATCGTTTCTCGTGGGTGAAGCTTTTTGCCATCGAGCTGCCGCTGCTGATGCTCGAAGTGGTGGTGAGCCTCGCCGGCGTTGTCGTCGGGTGGATTCGTCTACGTTTTTACCGAGCACAGTGCCGATGAAGCTCCTCTACGTTCGGACCGATTTCTACGGCGCAGCGACCGATGGCGGCTCGTTCACGATGCAGAAGGGAATCCTCTCTGGGCTGATGAACGAGGGAGTCGACGTCGAGGTTGTCACAAGTTGCCCGCCACCGGAGCATGGCGCAATTCCGGTCCACGTGATCCCGTACAGCCGATTGACGATGAATCTTCCGGAGGCGCTGAGCATTCTCCACAACGGACGTGTGGTGCGTCGCGTCGCACCGATCATTGCACGCTTTCGCCCTGATGTGATTTATCAACGCCACAGCAGTCACAACATCACTGGTGCAATGATTCTGCGACGATACGGTGTACCGTACATCCTCCAATTCGATGGTTCCGAGCTGTGGATGAAAACTAATTGGAGCAGGACGTACTTACCGCGCATGCTGCGAGATGCAGAGCACATCGCACTCCGGTGCGCAGCGCTCGTCACGGTTGTGTCCGAACCGATGTTCCGCATGGCGATCGAGTGCGGAGCTGCGCCGCATCGCATTGCCGTCGTACCCAACGGTGTTGATCCAGAACGGTTCTCGCCCTCGGTTCATCCATCACTGATCCGCAGTGAGCGTGGGTGGGAGGATGCAATAGTTGTTGGTTTTGTTGGAACATTCGATCGCTGGCATGGTGCGGATGTGCTCGCAGAGGCGCTCACTCATGCAATGCGGCAGAATTCCTCAGTGCGAGGGCTGTTCGTCGGTGATGGTGCAACGCGGGGGAGAGTAGAGGAAATCATTCACCGCTGCGGCATAGCCGATCGCGTCGCTTTTGTTGGTCGAGTGCCGTATGCGGACGTGCCTTCATACTTGGCGGCGTGTGATATCCTCGCAGTTCCAACACTTCCCAACCCTGACGGTTCGGAATTTTTTGGCTCGCCGACCAAGCTGTTCGAGTACATGGCGATGGGCAAGGCAATCGTAGCCTCACCGCTTGGGCAAGTACGCTCGATTATCGCCGATGGGGAAACCGGGTTATGGTGCCAACCAGGCGACGCACTCTCGCTGGCGAACGCTATCGTTCGGCTTGCAGCTGATCCTGCGTTACGAGGTAAGCTTGGGGAAGCAGCCCGTCGCCAGGTCGTTGAGCATCATTCGTGGTCTGCGAGGGCGCGAGCGTTGCTCCAGGCGTGGGAGAACGTCCGTGCCTCCAAATCGTAGCGGCAGTTGCACCACGGAAGTTCCGTTTCCAGATTTGTCGCGATGACGATGATGGCGTCCTTCCGTGCGCGCTCGATCCAGTTCTGAAGCGTTGCGATGCCACGCTGGTCAAGATTTGTGCTCGGCTCATCGAGGACAATGAGTGCCGGCGAGCCAGCAAACGCCAGCGCGAGCTTGAGACGTTGCACCATGCCGGACGACAGCTCGCCGATAGAGGCAAGCGAAGCATCGGCTAAGCCAGATTCTTCGAGCAACGGTGAAAGTGCCGTAGGCTCGATCCCTCGACACGCAGCGTGGAATCGGGCAAGCTCATCAACGGTGAGTTCATCGTAGAGCGCAACTGCTGGTGCGCAGTAGCCGGAGTGCAGACGGCGCCATTCTGCTGCGGTCGAGGCGGTGCCATTGCACTGCAGCGTGACGGTCCCAGCACTTGGAGAGAGCAAACCAGCGATGATGCGGAGGAGCGTAGATTTCCCACTTCCATTGCGCCCGACACATGCCAGGACGTCACCTTGGCCGAGCGTAAAGCATACCCCTTCGAAGATGCACCGTTTGCCGTAGAGGTGCCCCACCTGTTCGACCTGCAATGCGATCATGGCAGCACTGCGAGTTTGGTGACCACAGACGCCTCGCCTCCTCGAACGATGACAACGAAGACGCCTTGGGTTGGGAATGCCGGTGATGTCGTTGCAAGACGGATGCTCCGTTGACCGGTTGCATTCAGTTCAATTGCTGCATCGGTGCGGAAAACTTCGATTCCGTCGCTGTTCAGCAGCGCAACTGTTGCGCGGTCACCTGCGCGAGCCTCGGCAGGGACAGGAAGGAATAGTTCGCGGTGGAGCGAGCGCACGAGCGGATTAGGGAACGGTGTCTGCTGTACTGCTGTGGCAAGCCCGCTCCGAAATATGACCACATCGCAGGCAGTGTCCATCGTTCTCGTGCAACGGTACGGCGAGGTGCCAAGTAGATCGCCGCTACCGCTGCGCACGATGCGGACGCTGTAGTCGGTGCTCCTGCGGGCATCGCTGGCGAGCTCTCGGATAGCTGGATTTGTAGCGAGGAAATCTGCTGTATCTGCGGTTGATCGAGGGTCACCTGAAGGCAGCGTTGCCCGCAACATCTTGAATTGAAGCGGATAGAGCGAGGTTGTCCGGGTCCACGATGGTTCGGTGTACATTTGATCGTCGGGCGCGTTTTCGGGTTGCAGTTCTGGGAGCACTGCAGCATCGGGGAAGAAGCCCTCGCGCGCACGCGAGCCGGTCCAGTATAGCCATGGCAGCATTGAGCACCACAGGGAGCGGAAATCGCGTCCATAGTTGGTGATGACGCTATCGAGCGCAATTGGTGGTTGGCTGCACGTGCCGATGCCTTCCCACCAGGAGCGAATCAGGCTATCGCCAAGCTGCAGCGCCAGGTACTGGAGAGCAATCGAATAACCATAGCTTCCTTCGATACTCCGGTCGCAACTGAGGCAGTAAAGTGTCGGGTTTGCGAAGAGTCGCTGGACGTAGTGGGTGTAGTTTGTGATGGAGGGAAACGCGCGTTGTTCGATCCAGACGCTGGTCATCTCGTAGTACGTCGGGCTAAAGCCGTAGGCGTAGCCATACTGTACCAGGTGATGGAATTCATGGTAGCATGTAATCTTGAGTGCAGTGACTCCTGTGTCGGTGTAGGTTGGCCGCCGTGTCACTGTGCCGATTGAATCGCTGCTGCTGTAATCATTGTCGAGGAAAATAAAGCCCGTCGAAGCAACGCCACCACAGGGTGTTGGGACAAGGTCTTCGGCATAGGTTGCACCGTACCAGCCGAATTGTCCAAGATCTCGATCATCGAAGAAAAATCCTGGCGTACGTCCAAGCTGAACAAGGTACACATCCCACGAGCTGCTATCAACGTAATCGCGCAGGGGAACGCGGTAGCCCAACGTGTCGCACGCAAAACGGAAGGCTGCGTCCATGTAGTACGCAGCCGAGTCCACAAAGTCAGGAATACCGTTGCTGTCGCGATCAACGGTGGGGACTGCGTTGATTCCGAGTGTGTCATAGTGAATACGAAAATTCCCCGAGGGCGAGAGCACCGAAAACTGCATTCGTGGGCGGATGCGGCTTTGTATGGAAGGGACTTTGCGATCGGATTGCACCAGGCACGAGTGGAGTGGAATTTCGTCTGCATGCAACTGGTTACCGCTACTCTGCGCAGCAACGATCACGAGAGCGAAGAGTGTAGCAACGCGTGCTATTTGAACATTTCCTTGATCATTCCCCACGTGCGTCGCACTGTGCTCAGGTTGTGGGTGACTGCGGTTGAGGAGGTGTACGTGATGGAGTTATCGCTCCCAACAATCCGTAGGCGGTAGTAGTAAACTTTCGCTGCGGTCCCGGGGTCATTGCCGGAGCCTTTGCCGAGGACGTCGCTATCGACGTAGCGATAAACTGTGCCGCTCCCTTTGGGATCGAGTGAGGCAACGAGTGTCCACGTACGGTTGTCACTTGAACGCTCGATGTCATAGCGGAGAACGTCACGCTCGACGGCGGGCTTCCACTCGATGGTGATCGAACGGCCATCGCTTCGAGCGCTGAGGTATTCCACGCTCACCTCGACAGCAGCAGCAAGTGATGCTGCAAGGAGCACGCCCAGTGTGAATTGGATTGCTTTCATACCGTCGCAAATATATTGCGCTGCAGCATGAACTCATTCCCTTGCGCAACAGATGAGCACCACAGCTGATGTTGCCATCCTTGGACTTGGTATCGCAGGTGCGACACTTGCAGTAGAGCTTCGCAACCGGGGGTTGCGTGTCTGTGCATTCGATGATCCAGAGCGCCCCCCGGTTTCCCGCGGTGCTGCAGGGTTGATTGCACCTATAGCGGGATTGCGTTTGGGCGTCCTCGACGAGTGGCACCAGTGGTGGGATCATGCCAGCGCGTTCTACGGCAGCATGCAAGCGTTTGAACCTCTTGCATGCTACCGTTTGCTCTACGGCGAGGATGAACGGACGTACTGGCAGCGCAAGCGTCAGCGGCGCACAGAAGAGAATCTTGCCTACGAGGGCACTCTCCCTGATCTTATTGCCGACTGCATTTCACGGCCTTCTGGTATCGTTGCTATCCGCACAGCCGCCAGAGTTGATGTTGTGCGAGTCCTCGAGACTGTGGCACGAATACTCGATGCCGAGGGGATGCTATCCCATCGCTGCGTTCGAGAAGACGAGATTTCGCCTTGCTCAGCAGGCTGGTGCGTTGCTGGCGTCGAATGCGCTCATGTGGTCTTTTGCCAAGGCCCAGCACTTGCTATATCGGCGCGTTTTGGTTGGCTGCCGCGGATGTTCGCACGAGGGCAGCGTGTCGCTGGAGCGCTCGAGCACCCGATCGCACCAGAACCAGTCTGGCTCAGTATTCGTGGGAAAAGCTTGCTGCTTGAGGGCAGGTCGTTTTCGTTCGGTTCAACCTTCGATTGGGAAACGACCGCACCAATCGTCACAGAAGAATCTACTGAGCACCTTCGCCGGCAGCTCGAGCAGTACCTTCGGGTGCCGTTCCGTATCGAGCACGCTTGGGCTGGTATACGGCCGATAATAGCGGACCTCAAGCCAGTGCTCGGCGAGCATCCAGAGTACCGCCGATGGTGGCTGTTCAATGGCCTTGGTTCACGGGGGCTGCTCCTTGCACCCCGGCTGGCAAGTATTTTGGCGGACGCTATCGTCAGCGGTAGTGCAACAATTCCTATTCACTTCGATCTCCGCCGCTTTGCCAGTTGAGCGTTGGTCTCACTTGCTGTTGGTGTATGTTCAACGGGTTCTGGAACGGTTATGGTACTTCCGACGGTCGTTGAGTGGTCGCACTGGATCGTAAGCAGAGTGCTGCGTCCTGGCGATGTCGCATTCGATGCAACAGTTGGGCACGGGAACGATCTGGTGATGATGGCTACGCTCGTTGGCGAGCACGGGCTCGTGCTCGGCTGCGACATCCAGGGGCATGCTATCGAGAGTGCGTGGCAGAACGCAGAAATGCGTGGCGTCAGTGACAGGGTGCGTCTGCATGTTGAGTCACATGAACACATCGAGCGCATTTGCCAAGCCGAGAATGTCAGGCAGCTTCGTGCGATTATGTAC
>RFIK01000185.1 GCA_003695605.1 Chlorobiota bacterium | reverse complement strand
GGTGAGCGTTACTGGAGCGGGAGCGACGTCCCTATTGCGTGGCTCGGTATTCCTCCGGATGATAGCTGCCGCATCACGATTTCTTACGACGACGGGCGCTCCTGGCAGACAATCGCCGACGCAGCAAGCAACCTCCGCTGGCGCTGGAAGGTGCCGCTGATTGATGCCCCTCGCCGAGTGATCATTCACTTGGAGCGCATTGGGAGCTCCTCGGGCCAGACTGCGCAACTTTCCACGCCGATCACCATCGAGCCACCGAGTGGAGTAATCACTCCTACCGACCTCGGACAAGCAGCCGTTGGGATTCGAAAAGACACCGTGTTGAAAGGCTATATCCACAACCGCTCTGCACGTGATCCGCTCACGATCGAACGCATTGAATTTGCAGGCGAAGCTGCAGGCGATTTCGGCATAGCCAGCGGTGTCTTCCCCACGACAATTCCGCCAGGCGGCACTCTTGACGTAGAGCTTTTCTTCCGCCCATCAGTGCGTGGGCGCCGCACTGCAGAGTTGCTCCTTGTTTCGCCGAGTGGCTACGTTCGCCAAGTCATCTGGGGTCACGGTATCGCCGCAACTCCACTCCACACAATTGTGGACTTCGGCACTGTCGAGGTAGGTGCACAGCACGACGTGAGCATCCCCTATACACCGAGCACGACCGACCACACCACGATCGAATGGAGTGGTGATAGCAGTGCATTCAGGATCAGAGTCCGTGCTCTCTCAAGCGTGGAGGTCGTCTTTCAACCAGACAGCGTCCGCGTTTTCCATGCGACCGCCCGCCTTGCTGATCCAACAACACCACTGACACTCGAGCTTCATGGGCGTGGCATCCCGCCTTCCCAGCACATGCAGGACCCTACACGGTTTCGGACGCTTGCACTGCCCACTGCGGAGCTGTTCAACGCAGGCACAGCTGGCATCGGGAGCTACGATGGCATTAGTCTCATGGGTTTCTACGCACCAACCGATGGATTGGCGCTCTTTGCAGGCGGTCTGCTTCCTCTCCGGTTCGGTGAGCGGCGTTTCTATGCCTACGGAATCGGTGCCCGGCTGGCGTACCGGCTGAGCGAGCGCTGGAGCATTGCCAGCGGTGGTGCGGTTGCATTCACCCGTGCCGAAACACAGTCAGACACAACGCAGATCACTCTTGCAGCACCGTTTCTCCTTGCAACAGTCCAACTTGGCAATGTCCGGCTCAATGGCGGCATAGGCTACGCCTTCAAAGAGCACCGTACCAGCCACGACCAGTTTCGAGCGGACGTCCCCATCCTTGCGCTCGGCGGTGACGTTCAGATCGCACCACAATGGAAAGTAGCGCTCGACATGTTCCATGCTGGAACAGTGACGTCCCTTCCCATCGCAGCGAGTGTTCGGTACTTTGGGCAGCAACTGGCGCTCGATGGCGGTATCGTGCTTGCTCTTCCCACAAATTCGCGGGAAAGGTTCATAGCGCTCCCCGTTGTTAGCGCGTTCTGGGTTTTCCGCTAAGTGGCGCTTCAATGGAACGCAGGATTATCCACGCATGGTGTATGTACGACTGGGCGAACTCTGCCTATCCGCTGGTCATTTCCACTGCGCTGTTTCCGGTGTACTTCAACCTCGTTGCTCGAGATGGTGCACAAGCACCGCTTGTCACATTCGCAGGCGTGCGCTGGGAATCTGCCTCACTCTATTCGCTCGTAATTGCGGCATCGTATGCGATCAACGCGCTGCTAGTGCCAGTGCTCTCGGGCATCGCAGATTGGAGCGGACGGAAAAAAACGTTCCTCCACTTTTTCTGCACACTCGGTGCTGCCAGCTGCATTGGGCTTGCATTCTTCGATCGCTCGCATCTCGGTGTTGGGCTTGCATGCGCGATGCTTGCAAGCATCGGCTTCAACGGATCGCTGGTTTTCTACAACGCGTTCCTGCCCGAGATTGCGCCATCGCCGCTGCACGATCGCATTAGTGCGCAGGGCTATATCTACGGCTACCTCGGCTCGTCACTACTGCTTGCAGGTGCGCTTGCAGTCATAGTGCAGCCTCGCATCTTTGGCATCGAAGAAGGCGGGAGTGCTGCCTTCCTGCGCATTGCACCGTGGGTCTTCGTCGCTGTGGGATTATGGTGGCGAGGCTTTGCGCAGATCATGCTGCGCCTCGTCCCAGAATCCAGCGCATCGAAGCCTGGCACGCTCAAGGGTGCCATCGCAAGCGGATGGAGGAATCTTCGGCGTGCAATGAGCACCCTTCGGACTTATCCGATGATTAGCCTCTTTCTGGCAAGTTACCTGGCAGCGTCGATGGGCGTGCAATCGGTCATCCTACTAGCGAGCTTGTTCGGAGCGCAGGAGTTGGCACTTCCAGAATCGCTGCTGGTGAGCATCATCTTGCTCGTACAGTTTGTCGCAGCACTTGGATCGTGGCTGTGTGCGCGTTTAGCAGAGCGGGTAGGAAATGTGCGCGGTCTCATTGCGATCGCTGCGGTGTGGGGCGCAGCCTGTGCTGCAGCGTACTGGGTACGGACACCGTTGCACTTTGCTTTGCTCTCAGCAGTGATTGGACTCGTGCTCGGCGGCTTGCAGTCGCAGATGCGCGCAACGTTTTCCAAGCTCATTGCAGCGTTTCCACTTCACGCCTCGCTGTTTAGCCTCTACGACATCGCAGAAAAACTTGGGACAACGCTTGGGATGGGTGCCTTCAGCGTTGCTGTTGCGCTGAGCAGATCACTACGCACCGGCGCATTGGTCCTCAGTGGAGGATTTGTGCTCACCATTGCACTACTCTTTGCGGTGCTGCGTTCGGCTCGGCGCAGCGCAAATCGGGCGATCATTCCGCAACGACGCGCCCTATAACGCAGCTCTGCTCGTCTGCAGTCAGGGCAAGTACCGTCTGCGCATGTTCTGGGTGGACAACCAGGACCATGCCGATACCGAGATTGAAGACCCGCCGCATTTCGTCCTCGCTAACATTCCCGCAACGCTCGATCAAGCGGAAGATTGGCGGGACATCCCATTCCCCCCAGGCAATATCGAGTGCCAGCCCCTTCGGCAGAATGCGCCGCGCGTTGCCCTCGATACCGCCTCCGGTGATGTGTGCAATGCCAACGACGAGCTTTTTCTCCAACAGTGGTTGGACGCTCCGAAGGTACGAGCGATGAATTTCCAGCAACGCAGAACCGAGCGTTGTATCCAACTCTGGAATGAACTCGTCGAGCTGGTAGCGCTCCAGCAGAACCGCGCGCGCAAGCGAATAGCCATTTGTGTGAAGACCACTCGACCGAAGACCGATGAGCACATCCCCTGCAGCAATGCTGCGCCCATCCAGGATATCATCCTTTTCGACGACGCCGACGATCGTTCCAGCAAGGTCGTACTCACCCTCGGCGTAGAGGCTCGGCAGCTCTGCTGTCTCGCCGCCGATAAGCGCACAGCCATTCTCGCGGCACGCGGCAACAAGACCTGCAATTACCTGCTCAGCAATCGAGACGTCGAGTTTCCCCGTGGCGAAATAGTCCAGAAAGAACAGCGGTCGCGCCCCACATGCGAGGATGTCGTTGACGCAGTGATTGACCAGGTCTCGCCCAATCGTCGAATGAACATTCATCGCAATGGCAACCTTGAGTTTGGTCCCGACCCCATCGGTGCTGCTGACAAGCACTGGATGGCGCAGTTCATCGAAGCGTGCGTCGTAGAGTGCACCGAAGTGCCCAACGTCGGTAAGCACACGCCGGTCGAACGTCGAGCGGACAAGCGGCCTAATACGGGCGACCAGCTCATCCCCCGCAGCGATGTTGACACCAGCGGTTGAGTAATCCATCGTGGCTGATTTCGCGGTGATGCAGCGCAAAGATACCGCTCGACTGTACAAGAAGCTAAGACTCCACGTGATGCTGGACTGCGAAGACTACTCCCGGACTGGCGACCACTCGCGCGAGATGCTCCGCTGAACAACGAGCGCACCGAGCCAATTGAGAAACCACCGCCAGAGAATGCGCCGGTATCCCCACCGGCGGTAGCGCCGCGGTGATTCGTACACGCGCAGCTCTGGAGGGAGCGCTACACGAGTCCATCTCCGCACGCGATGGAGGAACTCGAAATCCTCGCCAGCAGCAAGCGATGCAGCGTAGCCACCAGCTTGTTCGAAAAGCCATCGCCGCACAACGTGACATTCCCCACGACCGACGGCAAGACCAGCTGCTGCAGCAAGCCGGAGATACGCGTTGAAGCACCCATGCACGATGCGGTCGCTCCACTGTTGCTCAGTTGGATCGACCTCTACCGGCCCAGCGAGTACGCCGTAGCGCATGTAGCGACCCTGCTCGGCAGTCCACTCCGCGATCGTCTGCCAAAAGCACTGCCAATCGGCTGGCACGCAATCGGCGTTGAGGAATACAAGCGTCTGACCGCGCGCAAGGAATGCTCCGACGTTTCGCCCCTCTGCGATCGTCTGCCGGCGTGAGGATGTATGCACTGCTACCACATCTGCATGTGCGCGAGCAATCTCGACAGTGGCATCCATGCTCCCACCATCGCTGACGATCAACTCGATGCCGAAGCGTTCGATTGTTGTATCGTCAAAACGTGCGAGTAATCGCGGAAGAGCTTTCTCCTCTTCTAACGTTGGTATGATGACGCTGATGCGAATCTGTTCCGATCGAAGTCGCTGCGGCGAGCGCTCCCAGACCAAGACATCGGCTGGTACATGAAACGTTGTCACAGACGTACACCTCCGAGGCGGATCTTGAACGGATAGAGCAGGTACACCCGCGGTGGGTGATGCTCGCTCCACTCGAGCGTCGGCGTTGGCAGTTTGAAGTAGTTGAACGATTGTGCAAGCCAGTTGAGCACCGATCCTACTGGCCTGCCAAGCAGTGGCTCGAAGTTTGGCAGCAGCTCAACCAAATCCACGTCGAGACTCAAGGCAATGCGCCGATCGGAATAGCCATTGTTCCCGCCTAAACCGCGAACTCCGTAGCCAATTCCGAGCGCAAGCCACGGAGGAACCACTTGCCGCACAGGTTCCGGTAGCAACGGACGTAGCTTTGCTGAAAGGAAGAACGTCGAACTGCTGTAGTCATCAATGAACGTACGGCCTTCGGCACGCTCGGCTTCCCCGTACCAATGCGCTGGCACATAGCTCCACTTCGGCGAGAAGTACTGCAAGAACGGTATTGACTGCTGCAGGAGAAAGTAGCTCGCTCCGATGATGTCGAAGGCAAAGTCGCTCGGGCTAAATCCCCAGTCCTTGCCAACACCATCTTCGAACTCGACGTAGCTCTGGTACACGATTCCCATCAGTGCGCCATAGAGCATAGCATGCCGATGTGCTACGCCGGCGCCTTGGAGTAGCTCACCAGAGTAGTAGGACATGATGTATGCGCCATAGATGTGACCAAGCTTATCCACCCCACGGGCATAGGAGCCATCTTCGATCACCCGAAATTCCGCGCGCTCATTCCATATCGTCGCCTTCTGGTAAAGGTGCAGCCCCACCATGATGCCGATGTAAATTGATCCTGCTGCACTCAAGGTGTAGGGGTTGATGCGGCTCTCCAGCAAAGACGGCTGGCCATCAATCGTATAGCGCTGATGACCAGCCCAGGTAAACTCTTGCCACGGGATCGTGCGTGGTGCACCAAACGTTGCCACAGTATCATCCGGCTGCGCCGTCAGCAGATCTGCTGGTGCTGCCATACCACAATGCTCTGCAGAGCTGGACGTAGGTAGGAGCGCCACTCCACTCTTGGTCCCTACGATAGGTTCTTCCACAGCATACGATGTATTACCGAGAACGACAAACGCCAGAGGGACTACCCACCTGCACACGAGATCACAGCTCAAGGATGGAAACCTCCGGTGTAACGACGTCTTTGGGGATAAGGGTCGGGAAATATGCCACAACCTCGCTGGGTTTCGGTCGTCCTCCAGAAAAGCCGGTCACTCCAGGTGGTCCTGTCAAGATCAACGGGGCAAGCTCTTTACCGAATCGCTCGACTGCTGCGTAGTCATGCGACCGCACACCAATCCGGAGCATGACTTCCGGCGGGTCAACAGGCGGTGCCAGCGGCCCGTGACATGCATTGTAGCCAACAAACTCCGTGTGGATTTCCTCGAACTCCAGCCCGAGCAGTTCTAACCGTCGCCGCAGAATTGCGTCGGCAGCCTGGGCACGCTCGAGTGCCTTCGGCGCTGAGTACACCAACGTTCCTACCGCAGTGTAACCGTCGGCATAACTGGCGCTGACCTTGTAGGTTGATGTTGCTGGCCGCCCTTCGATGCCAAAGACTGCAACGCGGTCGTTGCCTTCGTCGCGGAGGTGGATCGTCGTAAAATCTGCGATGCAGTCGGGTGTGATGTACTCACGTGGATTGCCGATTTCGTAGAGAAGTTGCTCAGAGACTGTTTCGCGGGTAACCGCACCCCCAGTACCATCGTGCTTCGTCACGACGAAGGTTCCATCGGGATATGCCTCGATAATTGGAAAGCCGATCTCGGCAAGGTTTGGAAGCTGCTGCCATGCACCGAGGAAATTTCCGCCGGTTGCTTGCCCGCCGCACTCGTTGATATGCCCCGCCACCACGCCAGCGGCGAGCTTATGCCAATCGTCCCACGCCCAGCCGAACTCATAGATCATCGGGGCAAGAGTCAAGCCGGTATCGGTCACGCGACCTGTAATGACAACCTGCGCGCCGCGCGTGAGTGCTTCGACGACTGGGCCGGCGCCGAGGTACACGTTTGCACTCAGCAGCCGATCTCGCACTGAAGCAAGTGGCACGCCAGTGTCCAAGTGCAGCATCGGATGTCCTGCTGCCAAGAGCTCATCAATGCGGGGGAGAATATCATCGCCGGTCACAATACCGATCCGCAGACCGCTGATGCCATGCTTGCGCGCCACCTCGAGCACTGCTTCCGCAGCAGCGCGTGGATTGACACCTCCAGCGTTTGTGATCACGCGTATGCCTCTGGAAACGACATCTTCGATGATCGCATCCACCGTCTCGACAAAATCGCGCGCATACCCCCACGTTGGATTGCGCAATTTCTGCTTCTGGAGGATGGACATTGTTACCTCTGCCAGGTAGTCCATCACAAGGTAGTCAACCGGTCCGCGGCGGACTTGCACGAGCGGTGCTGTGAGCAAATCGCCCCAGAACCCTTGTCCCGATGCGATGCGTATGGAATCCTTCATACTTCGACGACGAAAGCGTTGGGAAAAAACACCACCTTGAGTGGTAGTACGTCTTGCACGATTGCAAATTTGCAATAGTGCCAGCAACTTCCCAACTTGGTCTTTCCCCACGTGCCGATGGAAGACGACGCCCTGCATGTTGGATCCCTCCTGCGCGCAAAGCGGACCGAACTCGGCTTGAGCGTAAGCGATATCAGCCGCCTGACAGGAATTCGCCCGGCGATTATCGAGGCAATTGAAGCAGGCTCGCTGGATGTAATGCCGCCAGTGTACATGCGCTCATTTCTCCGACGCTACGCACGTGCACTTGGACTCGACGAGCGCACACTCCCATTCACTCCTTCCGAGCCACACCATCTTACCAGCAGACGCACCGCTACTCCACCAGCTGGATCCTCGCAGAGGAAGTCGAACACTGCGCTTGCGGTCGCGATAGCTGTCGGTGTGCTGGGAGCTGCGGGATATGTGCTCTACCGCTCCATCGAGGGCAGTAATCAACCACGAACGAGTTTTGAGCAGGAGGAAGCTCCTGCCGAGACGATCCGCACCGCGCCGAGTAGCCGACTCCTCGAATACTTCGGTGCGATAGCACGTGATAGCATGCGACTGGAAGCAGTCGCGACCGATACCGTATGGCTCAGCGTTACGATGGACGGTCGCCGCAGTGAACAAGTCACACTCCGCCCTGGGGAGCGTCGGCAGTGGTACGCGCTCCAGACAATCATCCTTTCGATCGGAAATGCAGGCGGCGTCGAACTCTACCGCAACGGCGAACCTCTCCCCGCACTGGGTCACCGAGGCGAAGCGGTCCGCTACGTCAAAATCACCCCGACGGAGGTAATCCCAAGCACCAGTAGTTGGGCCCGCAACCGAGATTCTGTGCTTGAAACGCTTTCGAGACGTCCAAGGGCTACCACCACGCCATCATCACCGCAAGTAGCACCATCACCAGCACACGCACCTTCGCAGCAGCGTCCCCAACAGACAAATCAAGAACGCCCTTCTCCTCGGACTATCCAACAAACGCGGCGGCAAGACGTGCTCCGACGAGCACAGCGGCAGCAGGAAATCACACCGGTTACCCCAAAAGCTCCACTGCCGATTCCTAACAACAAACCATCCTCGCCGTGACGCTTTCATTAGAGCGTCGAGCGGACGATGTCGTGGATTCGGACAACTCCAAGACATTCACCCGCTGAACCGACGACCGGGAGAACGCCGATTTGACGCTCACGACGCTCCATCATAGCGAGCGCTTCCCCCAGCAGTGCCTCTGGGTGTATCGTGATTGGATGGGGCGTCATCACGTCGGCAGCAGTGATAGGACGGATGTCCTCATACCGCTCGAGCGAGCGACGCACATCACCATCGGTGATAATGCCGCAGAGTTTATCGCCATCGAGCACGCAGACACAGCCAAGCCCTTTCCGACTAATCTCGATAATCGCCTCGCGAAAGGATGCCGACGGTGCGATGCGAGGGATTGCATCCCCTTTTGCCATCACATCTGAAACCCGCAGTGTAAGGTTGCGTCCGAGCTGCCCCATGGGATGGGACCGCGCGTAGTCGCTCATCGTGAAGCCCTTTACCTGCATGAGGACGAGCGCAAGTGCATCCCCCAGTGCTAATGCAGCCGTTGTACTGGCACTCGGAACTGCATCCCACGGGCAGGCTTCTCTGTCAACGTGTGCATCAAGCACAACATCTGCTGCGCTGGCGATGAAGCCATTTGCACTGCCGGTGATGGCAATGATCGGCACTCCGCGCTGCTTGAGGTACGGGATAAGTGCGACAAGCTCAGCTGTTGTTCCACTGCGGGAGAGCACGATCGCAACGTCGCGATCGGACAGTACGCCAATATCACCGTGCAGCGCTTCGACTGGGTGCAAGAAGAGCGCGGGTGATCCGACACTTGATAGCGTCGAGGCAATTTTCTGCGCAATGATGCCGGACTTGCCAATGCCACTGACTGCAATAAGCCGTGCCCCCTGCAAGAGCTCGATCGCACGTGCGAAACCATCGCCAATGCTCTCGGCAAGATGGGCTATCGCTGCAGCTTCTATCCGCAGGATACGGCGCGCTTCCTCGATACGCTGGTCTCCTGTCATCACGTGTGCGCGATTCATCCCGGCGGCCAACTCATCGGACGTCCACCGAGCAAGTGACAATGGAGGTGAAAGACTGTTTGTCCTGCTTCGCTGTTGGTGTTGATCACCAGGCG
>RFIK01000184.1 GCA_003695605.1 Chlorobiota bacterium | reverse complement strand
CCTGGGAATACGATCACCTTGCCAATATCCTCGAGCGATGGATCGCCCGCGCCGACTGAGCTACCACGAGCTTGCACAGCTCCGCGCGCAGACTGATCTCCAGTACGGCCCGCTGCGTCATCCGATAGCAGTGTTGCTCTGGAATGTGCGAAGTGCGTACAACGTTGGTTCGATCTTCCGTACGTGCGATGCTGTTCGCGCTGAGCAGCTCATCTTGAGTGGGTATACGCCGACACCGGAGCGGCATGGCATCCATAAAACTGCACTCGGTGCTGAGCAGAACGTGCCGTGGCGCGCAATTGCCGATCCCTTCGAAGCTATCGTCGAGCAGCGCAGGCGTGGCCATCGTCTCATTGCCGTCGAACTCGCAGAGGGTGCTCGTCCGCACTGGACGCTCGATGGTCACGATCTGCCCGCGACGTTCGTGTTCGGCAACGAGCTTGTGGGGATCAGCGAGGAGATTTTAGCTGGATGCGATGACGCGCTGATTATCCCGATGTTCGGGCAGAAGCATTCGCTCAATGTCGCAGTGAGCGTCGGGGTCGTCCTCTACCGCGCGGTGGAGGTCATCGAACGCCAGCGATACGCTGCGCCCCAAACTTCTCGATGAGCGCTCGCTCGATGGGGAATAGTTCCGGGTTGGCGTCCACTGGCGATGGATCTGGTGGTGCTGGTGGTGGAACTGCAGCGGATGCTGAGTGCACGATCTCGACGCTGACACTGCGACCTAATTTTTTTGCCAGGTGGGTTTCGAGCGTCTGGCGCTTTTCCTCGAGCGTCTTTGCATCACCTGCGTCGCTACATGCAAGCGTACACTGCTGCTCGGTAAACGTCGGTGGTGGTATCCGGGCAAGAATCGGCTGGATGATTTTTAGCGTCGGCGGAAGAGATGTGACAAACGCTTGCCAGTCCAGTTGTGCGGGTGGAACCACCGAACTCGGTTGCGCCGGTGCTTCAGTTTCTGGTGCGGTGCGAGGTTGGGCGGAGATGGCTGCATCATCTCTCCGCGACGGAGCAGGGGCAATCGGCGCTTGTGGTGGTTCTGGCGGTTGCGTGCGCAGGTGCTCAAGTTCCGCAATCAAGCGACCAATGTCGTAGGCGGTGGGCAGCTGGACTAGTTGCGCCAGAAGCAGTTCCAAACGAATTTGCGGCTGTGAGGCAAAGCGGAGGTTCTGCTCTGCATGAGCGGTGATCGTCATCATGTGGACAAGGTCTTCCTGGGTAAAGCGCTGCGCAAGCTCGGCATACTGCTGACACGTTTCGTCAGAAGCTTCAATCAGCTCAGTGCTCCCCGTTGCCCGCACCGTGAGGGTATTGCGGAGATGCTCCAGCAAGCCGACGATCGCCTGGTGGATATCGAACCCTTGCCCGACGATTGTTCGGGCGAGTTCGAATGCGCGTGCAAGGTTGCGCTTGGCAATCGCATCGGTAATTGCGAAATAGACATCGTCGCCGAGGACGTGCAGGCTCCGCCGCACATCAGCGCCGGTGATCGGGCCGCTGGCAAATGCGCGCACTTGATCGAAGAGCGATTGTGCATCGCGCATGGAACCATCGGCAAAGCGGGCAATGGCAAAGAGTGCGTCATCGTCAATGGCGACGTGCTCGGTATCGGCAATGGTGCGGAGATGCTCAGCGATTGTGCGGGTGCTCATGCGGTGGAAGTCGAAACGCTGGCACCGGCTCTGAATCGTTGCGGGGACCTTGTGTGGTTCTGTCGTTGCGAAGATGAACAGCAAGTGTGCTGGTGGCTCCTCGAGTGTTTTCAGTAGCGCATTGAATGCGCTCGACGAGAGCATGTGGACTTCGTCAATGATGTACACCTTGTACCGCCCGAACGTTGGTGGGTACTTGGCATTCTCCCGCAAGCGGCGAATGTCCTCGACGCTGTTATTCGATGCACCGTCAATTTCGACGACATCGATCGAACGGCCGCTGATGATGTCGCGGCAAGAGTCGCACTCGTTGCACGGTTCGATTCCATCGCCAGGCGCTGCGCAATTGACCGCGCGTGCGACGATGCGGGCAGTCGTCGTCTTTCCCACGCCGCGGGGTCCGCAGAAGAGGTACGCATGGTGAATCCGCCCGCTTGCGAGTGCGTTGCGAAGTGTTGTCGTGACGTGGTCCTGACCGACAACTTCTCCGAATCGCTGCGGGCGCCACTTCCGTGCGGTGACAACGTATTCTGAGGGTACTGCCATTGGTGTTGGCCTACCAAGTGTCGTAACTTGCCAGTGCAAATGTAGCACAACCTGCCTGCTCTGTCGCTGTGATCTGGCGTTGGTGGCTAATGATGATTGTGAGCCTCTCGGCTGCAGTAGGTGCCGAGCCGCAGTGGCTCTACGTGCGGCTTGCACCGCACGCGCTGGCACTGGTGCACAGTCGCACGCTCGATCTGGGGAGGGATGTGACGATTGAGCGGTTGCTTCTCGAACCGGAGCAGACGCTTCGCTGGCAGCGTCGAGATGGGAAAGCCCCCACCATGCGCTCTGCACACGTAGCAGCAATCGAACGTGCCGAAGAGCCGCTTGAGCGAACAGTCTGCGTCCGCTACACCGGGCCATTGCCTGCGGAAAAATTCTGTGCATTGCTCATGG
>RFIK01000183.1 GCA_003695605.1 Chlorobiota bacterium | reverse complement strand
GCGCTCGGCTTCGGTGCGCTGGCGCGCGGGGTAGGTCTTGCCGTCGACGCCGGTAGCCTCTGGTGTATTTTCAGGTGTCCGAAACCGGACACCTGAAAATACACCAGAGGCTACCGGCGTCGACGGCAAGACCTACCCCGCGCGCCAGCGCACCGAAGCCGAGCGCCAAGAGCTCGTTACGAAAGAGCAGTTATCTCCAAATGCGACCATTCACAATGACCTGTCAACTGTTCAAAACCGAACAGTTGCCCTCCCCGACCGTATCACCGGCAAGGACGGCAAGAGCCGAATCTCTCTGGCGCGCTGTCCAACCAGACCGCGACAAATGAGAGGTGGTCGAACCCTTGTCGAGTGCAATTTGGTTGGCGTAGCAGTGTAGAACGGGCAGGGTACCAAATCGCGTTGTGCGTCGAATTGTGCGTATGAAAACAACTTGAATCGCCCTGAAAGCCGCATCATTGCTTGGTTTCACGATTCGACATCAGTGGACGGCACCTCCACAGGCGCGCGACGGAGCAATTCGTGCTGGCGGACGACAAGAAGATCCCGAACAATACGATTGAGCCGCGCTTCCTTCGGCACAACGTGCATTCCACACCACGGCAAGGCATCCCAGACTCGATCATAGATCCGCTCGATAACCCCGAGTAGCTCATCGCGAACCTGCTCAGGTTGTGTAGGAACTTGTTCTTGTTGCGTAGGATGTTGTGTAGAGCCGCCTTCGTGCATACGCATACCCTGCAGCTTCGTGCCGACCTCTGCCGATGCCTGCTCGATCCGACGCACATGTTCGAAGAACTCGCGTTCAGCATCGAATGCCATCGCCTGAAAGGCACCAAGCCGATCAAGACGTTCTCGTGCACTGACCGCTAAGAGAGCCTGGATCGCTTCCTCGAAAAACGCACGTGCAAGCCCGATGACAACTGCTCCGAACGACACAATCGCAAAGAGAAGAAACGGCACACAAGAGACTGCAATGCCCGGCTCCCACACCTTTTCCCCTACGATAAAACTCAACTGGTCCGGCACAAACGCATCTTCTACCCTGAACGACCAACTCGACGTTGCGCGCATTCCCATCGCATCCCAGTCTGCGAGAAGTTCTACTTGATTGCGATCGAATGCAAATGCGCGAACGCCGACTCTATCTTCCAACTGCGCGTTTGCGGTAAATGTTGTTGCGTACTGTGCGCCGCTTGCGTACTTCCATAAGCCTGTGACGCGGTATCCGCCAGGTACCTTCCGGGCAACACCGGTTGGGTATCCTGAGCCTGCAATCACAGCATTGCGCGGAGCGAAAATGCGCTCGGCTACCTCCGGCGTGAACGAAGGGAGAAAGTATCCTCCCCCAGCGCCAATCTGCACAAGCCATCCAATGCTACCATCAGCTTCAGCGAAATCGGCATAGAGCGCTGCTGCCTGCTCGAGTGAATATTCCTTCCCACCAAAGCGTGAAGGCAGAAAGAGTTTGAACGCACCTTCACTATAGAGCAGTTCGATAATTTCTTGCGGGAGCGTCTGAGCATCAGCCCAGCGTGTTGCCTCCTTCCGTATCAGAGAGATGGTCGTCGCATCCATGTTCGGTGCTATGACGATTGCCAAACTTCCACGCCAGCAATGACTGTGGCAATGACATTATGGCTCCCAGCGTAGAGTGCGTACTCGAGCGCTTGCTGTGCAGTGTTGAGCGACCGATACGGCTCGATGGCGATTCGAACAAAATCGGCCTCTTTCCCTTCCGAGAAATCGCCGAGCAAATCTCCAAATCCCAGTGCTTCAGCACCGCCGAGCGTTGCAAGGTAGAACGCTTCCGCAAGGGATGGAACCGACCCTGAGTGATGGAACATCTGACGAACTTTGGCAACCTCGCGCGCAGTGCGTGCTTCATCGAGAATACTTGCGTGGAAGCCTGCGCCAATATCAGTCCCCAGACCGATCCTGATTGGCAGCTCCATGTAGTCGCTGAGTGGCATGATGCCGCTCCGTAGATAAACGTTCGATGCCGGACAGTGCGCAATTGCTGAACCCTGCTCTTGGATACGTGCAAGTTCGGTTCGTTCCAAATAAATGCAATGCGCCAAAATCGTTCGCTCCGTTAGGAGACCAGCACGATCGTAGATACTCGTGTAGTTGGGATGCTCTGGGAAGAGCGATGCAATCCACACAAGCTCCCCAGGCGATTCAGCAAGGTGGGTTTGGACGTGCACGGAACACTCAGCCGCAAGCTGGCCACATTCCTTGAGCAACTCTCTGGAACAGCTCCCTGCAAAGCGTGGCGTGAGCGCGTAGTAAAGCCGGCCCGCATTTGTTCCGTGCCACCGGTTGATGAGCCGCTTGGAAGCAGCGATCAAATCCGATGGCTCCGCAAGCAGCTCGGCTGGTGCGTTGGAGTCCATCAGCGTCATCCCCATCACCGCGCGGATCCCATACTGCGTTGCAACACGAAAGCATGCATCGGTTGCTTCCTCGTATGATGGCGCATACACTGCAACAAGTGTGGTACCAGACGCAAGTGCGCGCCGGAAGAATGCCTCCGCAATACGCTCTGCAACTGCGATGTCTCGAAATCGTGCCTCGAGGGGGAAAATCTCTTGCTGAAGCCACTCGAGCAGATCAGCGCGTTCGGCTCCGATTGCCGGAAGCTGCGGCAAGTGTGCATGGGTATCCACTAACCCTGGGATGAGCAAGCTCCCACGCCAATCAACCACAGGCACGCCATGGAAGAGCGGCTCGATGTGTGCATAATCACCGCACGCACGAACGCGGCCACCTTCAACGACGAGCCCACCATCGGAGAAAAACTCTACCATCTGACGATTGCGGCTGTGGAGGATGGCGCAACGGTAGAGAGCAGCCCTCATCACGCCAGTGCCTCCCGGATCCGTGCTGAAATGTAATCCATTACCCACACGACGAGTGCGATGACTAGCACGATCAGTCCTACTTCGCGCCACTGGGCGAGCATCTGGTATTGATTGAGCATCGTCCCAATTCCACCACCGCCAACCAACCCGATGACTGTTGCCATCCGCACATTGATGTCCCAGCGGTAGATCGTAAACGACAGGAACGGGATAAACACCTGCGGCACGACTCCGAACCACACGATCTGCAACGGCCGCGCACCTGTCGAAGCAATTGCTTCCATAGGGCCAGGATCAATGTCCTCGATCTGCTCGGAGTATTGCTTGGCAAGCGAGGAAATCGTGTGCACCATCAGAGCGAGCATGCCTGGAAACGGCCCGACTTTGACCCAAACAGTAAAAATCACTGCCCACACGAGCGGTTCGATGGACCGAGTGAAATTCGTCAGCGCTCGCAGGAGAGTGTACGTTACACGAGTCCACACGTTCCCCCGCATCAAGTTGCGTGCGGACAAGAACGCAAGCACAAACGATGCAGGGAGTGCGAGCACTGTCGCCATGAAGGCCAGGTACACCGTTTCGACAATTGCGCTGAGCGCCTGCGGCAGAATTGCAAATTCAGGTTGGAGCAAACTCGAAAAGATTCGGCCAGCAGCACGGAGTCGCTCACCACTGAACATGTCCACGAGCGAAATTTTCGTGACAATCCATCCTGTGATGAACGTCAGAGAAAGTAGGAATGATGCTACATGCAGCGCTGCTGTGCGTTGCCACATCGTGCGGTCTAGTTTCCCACGTACAAGGAGGGCAAGAGACACTTTTGAGATGCTCGCTGCACTTGCAAGTATCAGTCCGACCGCACCGTACACCAGCCAAATGGGAACGCCCGCGATGGATGCTGCGCTGCTGCTGGCGCCACTCGACGTTGGTCCCTCGACACTGAGGAGAAGCTCGTGCCACACAATCCGATGGAGCATGGCAGCAAGGTATGCTCCCACAAGCCAATCGAAGAGGAACCCTGCGATGCGTTGCTTCATGGCATGGTGCTCTGGTTAGTGTTAGCGTATTTCGACCTCGACAGCATCCTCACCGTAAATATGCCGGAACCAGTCTTCAGTAATCTCGCTTGGCGAGCCATCGAACACAATTTCACCTCCTCGGAGTGCAATTGCACGAGTGGCATACTCTCGGACAAGGCTCAAGAAATGCAGGTTGCAGATGATTGTTGTGCCAAGTTGACGATTGATGTACCCAAGGTACCGCATGACGCTGTGTGATGTCGCCGGATCGAGCGATGCAACAGGCTCATCGGCGAGCAGGAGTTGCGGCTCTTGCATGAGTGCACGTGCGATAGCTACGCGCTGCTGCTGACCTCCTGAGAGTGAATCGGCGCGGACTGATGCTTTATCTGCGATGCCGACAATTTGCAGATTCCGCAGTGCCATCTCGTGGAGCGATTGTGGGAAGCGCCCCAGAATCGAATCTATCGTGCGTACAGAGCCGAGCGCCCCCGTGAGCACGTTCTTGAGCACCGACGCCTGCCCGATAAGATTGAACTGCTGGAAAATCATCCCGATTCGCTGGCGGTACCGGCGCAGCGCTTCGCCCTTGATGTGCGTAACGTCTTGGCCCTCGAAGAGGATCGTTCCACTCGTCGGCTCGATCAAGCGATTGATGCACCGCAGCAGCGT
>RFIK01000023.1 GCA_003695605.1 Chlorobiota bacterium | reverse complement strand
GTAGAGCAGACTCGCGATGTTCGCCATCGCGGCAATGCGTTCTGTACCTGGTGGTACAAGTACACTGGCTGCTGCGAGCACAGCACGGTAGCGCTCCTGGGACGAGAGGTCTGCGCTATCAACGATGAGCGCTGCTTCGTGCATTGGAGGGGCACTGCGTCGTGGATACCGTCACAAAAGTAGCGATACACCACGCGTAAATTCGAAGCATTGAACTTGTCATCGAAGGCAATGCAAGAACACCTGTTTCAGCACACCGACTCAGATGATAAACGCCGTGCACGCCAACGTATCGAGGAGCTTCGCGCGCTGATTCGGAAGTACGATTACGCTTACTACGTCCAAGCGCAGCCACTCATTTCCGACCGTGACTACGATCGGCTTTTCGCCGAGCTTGTCGAGCTTGAGCAGCGGTATCCCGATCTGGTCACACCAGACTCGCCTACTCAGCGTGTCGGTGGCCAGCCTCTCGAAGAATTCGCGCATGTTCAGCATCGAACGCCGATGCTCTCGCTAGCGAATACCTACACGCGTCAGGAAGTGCTCGATTTCGATCGGCGCATTCGGCAGGCACTCGGGCACGAGACGTACCAGTACTGCTGCGAACTCAAGTTCGATGGTGTCGCTGTTTCGCTTCGCTACGAGGAGGGTCGCTTCGTGCTCGGCGCCACACGCGGCGATGGTTTGGTTGGCGATGACATTACTGCAAATCTTCGGACGATTCGTTCGCTGCCACTTGTGGCGCAGCCTGTAACGGTGGAGAACGTCATCCTGAGCAACTTCGAGGTCCGCGGGGAGGTGTACATGCTCCGCCGTGATTTCGAGCAGCTGAACCGTCAACGTATCGCCGAAGGTGAAAAACCATTTGCTAATCCTCGCAACCTTACTGCTGGTACGCTCAAGCTGCTCGATCCGCGACAGGTTGCACAGCGTCCCTTGCAACTAGTGTGCTACTACCTCGATAGCGACCAGGTCCGCCTTCACCGCCAAAGTAGCAATCTGGAGCTTCTCCGTGCGATGGGATTCCCGATAAGTCCGCACTGGCGTCTGTGCGCAACACTCAATGACGTTTTTGCTTTCATTGACCAATGGGAAACACGCCGGCGCGAGCTTCCCTTCGATATTGACGGCATCGTCGTCAAGCTCGATGATCTCGAGCAGCAGCGTCGTCTCGGAACGGTTGCACGGTCGCCGCGATGGGCAATTGCTTACAAGTACGAAGCCGAACAGGCGCGCACCCTCCTCAAGGACATCGTTCTCCAAGTAGGCCGTACTGGGGTTGTCACTCCTGTTGCCGAATTGGAGCCAGTGTTTTTAGCTGGCTCGACGGTGTCGCGGGCGACACTGCACAATGCAGCATTCATCGAACAGCTCGATGTCCGCATTGGGGACACTGTGTACGTTGAAAAAGGTGGCGAGGTCATCCCCAAAATTGTCGGCGTTGACCTGGACGCTCGTCCTGCTGATTCCACGCCATGGCGAATGCCAACCCGCTGTCCGTGTCCGCATCGGAGCAGGCTCCACCGCCCACCTGGCGAGGTGAACTACTACTGCGAATCACCAGCCTGTCCCTGGCAGATTCGCCGTCGGATCGAACACTTTGCCTCACGCGATGCAATGGATATCGAAGGCTTGGGGGAAAAGGTCGTTGCTGAACTTGTCGAAGCTGGTTTCCTCGAAACGATTGCGGACATCTACGACCTTGCCAGCAAGCGCGACCAGCTCGTCGGACGCCCTGGCTGGGGAACAAAGCGGGTCGAGAATTTACTTGCAGCAATCGAGGCCAGCAAAGCACAGCCGTTCCACCGTGTCCTCTATGCGCTCGGCATTCGGCACATCGGCGAGGTTACTGCAAAACTGCTCGCTGAACATTTTGGCTCCCTCGATGCAATCTGCCGCGCAACGATGGACGAGCTTCAAGCAATCCCGGAAATCGGCCCGCGAATCGCCGATTCGATCTGTACGTTTTGCAACGACCCTGAGGAACGGCACATCATCACTCGACTCAAGAAAGCCGGACTTGCCTTCTCCGCACAGCGGCAATCCAAGCAATCTCACCAGCCACTTGCAGGGAAGACGTTCGTTTTCACCGGTGAACTTGATTCGATGACACGAACGCAGGCAGAAGAACTTGTCGAGTCACTCGGCGGACGAGCGACCTCGAGTGTCAGCAGAGCAACGTCTTACGTTGTTGTCGGTCGCTCGCCGGGTTCGAAGTTTACAAAGGCACAGCAGCTTGGCGTTCCCATCTTGAGCGAACGCGAATTTTTCGAACTTCTCCGAACACATGGTGTGACGATATGAAACGCTTCCTCGCAGCAGTTGTAGTCCTTGTAGCCAGCACCAGCGCACAGCAAACGACCCGGCCGGTCGAGGGTCTCCGCGCAAAACCAATTCGCTACATGGCGCTGACGAACTTGACTGTCATCGCCGAGCCAGGCGTTACGCTGCAGAATGCAACGGTCGTTCTCCGCGATGGCGTCATCGAGAACGTCGGGCAGGCTATCGCGATTCCGCGCGGAGCAACCGTTCGAGACTGCCGTGGACTATGGTGCTATGCTGGTTTTATTGAGCCATACGCCCTCGAGCGCGACACGCTCTACCGTTTCGACGACGATGAATCTGCGCAGACACCGCAAACACCACATGCTACTCACTGGAACCAGGCGATTCATCCGCACTTGCGCGCGATCGAGCGAATCACGTTGAGCGAGCGCCAAATCGAAAGCTACCGCAAGCTCGGATTCTGTGCACTCCATCTCGGTGTCGGCGATGGCATCATGCGTGGGACGTCGGCGCTAGTTCTCGCTAAAAGTGGCACACTCGCTGAAACTACCTTCCGCTCCGATGTAGCGCAGCTGCTCTCGTTTCGCAAAGGGAGCTCACGCACGCCGTATCCGAGTTCATTGATGGGGTGCATCGCGCTCATTCGGCAGACGCTCTTCGATGAAGCGTGGTATGATGCAGCACAACGGGCCTACGCGGCCGGCAAGTTGACCGAGCGCCCGGAGTCGAATGTCGCACTCCAGGCGCTTGCACAGTCATTGGCAGCAAAACACATCTTCGTCTTCGAAACGGAAGATGAGCACGATATACTCCGCGCTGCTGCAATTGCCAAGGAACACGGGCTGGAGGCGATCTATGTAGGTACGGGGAGAGAGTATCGGCGCTTACCGTCATTGGTACGTGCAGGAGCCAGACTGATTCTGCCACTGAGCTTCCCTGATGTACCCGATGTAACGAGCTACGATCGCGCACTCGATGTTTCGCTCGAGGAGCTTCTGCACTGGGATGCAGCGCCGGAAAATCCGTACCGATGCGATTCAGCGGGGTTGTGGTTCTGCCTGACGACGTATCGGCTCGACGATCGCCAGAGCTTCTGGCAACGTCTGCGCCGTGCTGTTCAGTACGGCCTATCGCCCGTGATAGCATTATCAGCACTGACAACGCGCCCTGCTGAGCTGCTTGGCGTCAGCTCGCAGCTTGGGAAAGTACAGCCAGGTTACCGTGCAAATCTTGTGTTGGCAAGCAATGATCTTTTTGCAGAGGATGCTGAAATTCTCTCGGTGTTCGTCGAGGGACAGGAGTATCTCGTCACCAAACCAGTGCCGGAGGTGCGGGGAGTCTGGCAGGGCGTGATCAGCAGCGATTCACTTCGATTGAGCATTTGTGGAAGCCGCACCCAACCGTCAATGACGGTCCACTATGCCGATCGAAGCGCACGGGCGCGTGTCGCACTCCAAGAGGGCACGCTTGTAGTGACAGTCAGTGCTGATTCGCTCGGGCTTGGCAGCGGTATGCTCCGTCTGAGCGCTCGCCTCGATAGTGCACAGGATGCCATCGGCGGTGTCGCTGTATTTGCCGACGGGAGCACGCGGCAATGGAGTGCACGTCGCATCGAGCCATTCCGAGATACCACATCGAGAATGCCGCTCGAGCAGCGTCGCTCGATTGGTGTGATGATGTATCCGTTCGGACCGTTCGGGTATGAGCAGCCACCTCCACAGCGGGCGGTCTTGTTCAAAGGTGCAACGGTCTGGACCTGCGCTGCAGCAGGAGTCCTCGATAGCACAGACGTGTTGATCCGGGCGGGAAAAATCATCGCTATTGGTCGTGGCTTGAGCGGGGGCGATACCGTCATTGATGCGCGTGGCATGCATCTGACACCTGGCATCATTGACGAGCATTCACACATTGCAATCAGCCGCGGCGTCAACGAAGGAACCCACGCAATCACTGCCGAAGTTGAAATCGGGCGTGTCATTGATCCCGACGACATCAGCATTTATCGCCAGCTTGCAGGTGGTGTGACAGCCTCGCATCTTTTGCATGGTTCAGCAAATCCCATTGGCGGTCAACTGCAACTAATCAAACTCCGCTGGGGTGAAGATGCTGAAGGCTTGAAGTTCCGCGGAGCGCCACCGACGATCAAGTTCGCGCTTGGAGAGAATGTCAAGCAATCGAACTGGGGCGATCGCTTCACCACACGGTATCCACAGACGAGGATGGGGGTCGAGGAAATCATGCGCGATGCCTTCCGCGCAGCGCTCGAATACGAACGGACGCGAGCAGAAGCAGCATCGCGCGGTTTGCCGTTTCGGCGTGATTTGCAGCTGGAGGCGCTGCTCGAAGTTGTTCGCGGGCAGCGTTTCATCCATTGCCACAGCTATGTGCAGAGCGAAATCCTGATCCTCATGCGGCTTGCGGAGGAGTTTGGGTTCCGTGTGCAAACGTTCACACACATTCTCGAAGGCTACAAAGTGGCACGTGAGATGAAAGAACACGGCGCAACAGCATCGAGCTTTGCGGACTGGTGGGCGTATAAGTTCGAAGTGTACGATGCGATTCCGCAGAATCCCGCGATCATGGCGGAGCAGGGTGTGGTGACTTCGGTCAATAGCGACGATGCCGAAATGGCACGGCGGCTCAATCAAGAAGCAGCCAAGAGCATCAAGTACGGTGGGATGCAGCCGGAGGACGCATTGAAGATGTGCACGATCAACCCTGCCGTGCAACTCAAGGTGGATCGCTTCGTCGGGAGCATCGAGGTCGGCAAGGATGCAGATCTTGTGCTCTGGAATGGCAATCCGCTCTCGAACTTCTCGCGAGTAGAGCAGACATACGTAGACGGCCGGTGCTACTTCGATCGCAGGCGCGATGCGCAGTTGCGGCAGCGTGACCAGCGATTACGGGCGCAGCTCGAACAGCGTGCGCTCGAAGCATTGCAGAGTGGAGAGCAGTCGAGCACTGAACCATCGCGTCGTCGCAACCACATGTACCACTGTGAGGACGTCGAGGACGAAGTCGCAGGTTGGTGAGGGGAACTTTGGCTCCAGCCCTGTGAGTTTAGGCAGCCATCACATCAGAATTTTCGATGGCGATGCCAACTCGCAGCTGGACGTACGAGCAGTGGATCGGCTTCGAAGCCAACATCCGCAATGCATTGGGTGGCTGTTCCACCGATGAGCATGCCAGGCGAATTCTCTCCGATGCTGCCTGGCGTGTGCTCCGGAATTACAGCACAAGTTTTTTCATCGTGACTCGCTTTCTTCCGTATGCGAAGCGGCGAGATGTCGAGCTGATCTATGCTGCTGTGCGCTATCCCGATGAAATAGTTGACACGTTTCCATTCACAGCTGAACGAAAACGCGCACTCTTGCAGCAGTGGCGTGACGATTACCATCGTGCACTCTACGCTGGCTGCCTCGCCGAGAGTATTCGCCAGGGAGTGAGTCCCTTCGCTGCGGGATTCGCCGATGTTGTAAGGCGCTACCGCATTCCTCCAGAGCATTATGTTGCATTTCTCGATGCAATGAATTTCGACATTGCCCCAGAACCGTTTGCGACATTTGATGAGCTGATCGAGCGCTACGTATACGGCAGTGCGATTGTGGTTGGCTACTTTTTGGCGTATGTGTACGGTACAGCGCCAGGTCACACCCTCGAGGAAGCTCTCGCGAGCGCACGGTCGCTCGGTATCGCGCTCCAACTCACAAATTTCCTTCGCGACATCTACGAAGATGACCTGCGCAGTCGGTGTTACGTTCCAGAAGAGCTTTTCCGCAAGGTCGGAATCAGCTACCGTGAGTTTCTCAGTGGCATCAATCAACCAGCAACACAACAAATCGTCCGAGAGTATGCTCGCGTTGCGTGGGACTACTATCGCGAAGCCGAACGAACACTTGGTGCGTTCGATTTGCAATGCGTCTCTGCTATCAAGGCATGTATCGCTGTTTATGGGGAGCTGACGACAATGCTCGAACAACAATGTGATGTACAGCGTCGAGCGAGTGTCCCGTGGTGGCGCAAGTTCGCTTGCTTGCCACCAACGAAGTATTGGATCGTGCCGGTGAGTTTGGTCACGCCAGAGTATCGCCCATGAGTCATCCAGTCGTTGTTATTGGAGCCGGGCTTGGTGGGCTGAGTGCTGCAATCCATCTGCGCATGCGGGGATTCGATGTGATCGTGCTCGAGAAGAATTCACAGCCAGGCGGACGTGCAAACCGCATTGAGGATTGCGGGTATTTGTTCGATACAGGACCGTCGCTGATCAACTACCCGTGGGTGTTCGAACAGCTCTTTACTGCAAGTGGTGCAGCGATGAATGAGTACGTCACTTTGGCGCCGGTAGAGCCATCGGTGAAGTTTTACTGGCGTGAGGGAAAAACTCTTTGTCTTAGTTCGCGATTCGATGCACTGGTTGAAGAATTTTCCACCTTCGAGGAGGCAGCCGATGTCACCCTTGCTCGGTTCATTCACGAGACAGCACATCGCTTTCGTGTAGTCTTCGACCATCTTGTCACTCGGAATGCATCGTCGGTTGTTTCGTGGATTGCGCCAGTGCCGAAGCGTGAACTTTTTCGACTAGGATTGTTCACTACACTCGACCGCCAGCTCAAGCGGTACTTCCGCTCCGAAACAATCCGAGCCGCACTCGGGTCGTATGCCATGTACCTCGGTGGTTCGCCGTACAAATTACCAGGAACGTTTTCGATCCTTCCGTTCGGCGAGCTCTACTATGGACTGTGGTATCCTCGTGGTGGAATCTACTCACTCGTGCGTGCAATTGAACAGCGTGCCAGAGAAATCGGCGTGGAATTGCGTTATAATGCACCAGTTTCGGCAATCATCACAACAGGCTCTCGCGTTCTCGGAGTGGAGGTAGCCACAGGGGAATTCGTGCGGGCCGATGTTGTTCTCTCCAACGTTGATGTACCAACGACGTACCACCTCCTTGGCAGAAATCCATCGAGCCGTTCCTGGCCAATGACACCAGGTGTCATTACGTTCTACTGGGGTATTGCTGCCGATATTCCTCAGTTGCACCACCACAGCATTTTCTTGCCATCGAACGTGCGGCAAGCCTATGAACAGCTCAAGGAGCGCATCCCGGATGATCTGCCATTCTACACCTGCCTTCCATCACGGAGTGACCCGGCAGTTGCCCCCGCAGGTAAGCATACGCTCTTTGTACTTGTTCCAACCCCCACCCTCTCGCAGGCTGGTGAGAGCTTCGATTGGGATCGTGCAGTGTCTTTGGCTAGAGAGCAAGTGCTGGCCCGGCTCCATCACCATGGTGTTGAGCTATCTGCTTCGTCCATCGAGGTCGAGCATGTCTGGACGCCGCAGGACTGGTCGCAGCGATTTGGACTGTACGACGGCTCAGCATTCGGCCTTTCGCATGCGCTGCTGCATATGGGGCCACTTCGTCCGAGCAACCGCGATCCCAAACTTGCTGGGCTGTACTACGTGGGTGCAAGTACCACACCAGGCACTGGACTACCGATGGTTGTCCTCAGTGGTCGCATGACTGCCGAGCGTATCTGGAATGATACACGCCGTTGAGTTCGGTGGCGGTGATCGCGTTCTCGTCGCACTGCATGGCTGGGGTGGCGATCACCGGACGTTCAAACCATTGGAAGGGCATCTTCCCGAAGGGTGGAGGATTGTTGCGCTGGACTTGCCAGGCTACGGCCAGTCGAAGCCGATCGAACCATTTTCACTCGACAGTGTTGTGGCAGCAATTGTCTCGGTCATCATGCAATATCCAGCACCAGTCGAACTCATTGGGTCCTGCAGTGGAGCGGCTCTTGGAATGGAAGTTGCACTCCGCATTCCCGAACGCATCCGGCGAATTGTTGCGCTCGATTTGTTCGCGTACATGCCGCCGTACTTCCGCTTCTTCACGATACCGATAGTAGGTCCGATTGGATACCGGCTTACGTTCCACTCTGCTATCGGGCGTGCAGCAATCAATGCACTGCTCTGGTTCCGGCGGACTGGGCAATCGCACCTGATGGAATCGTTCGCAGATAAAAACCCCGAGGTAACGCTCAGCTACCTGGGTGCTCTTGCAACACTGGAGGGACCGCAACGTTACCAGTCCCTTCCGATGCCTGTAGAGTTCGTGTATGGTGCCCAGACATTTCGAGCCGTTCGCCACTCAGTAGAGCGCTGGAAGGCAACGATTCCTCGCTTGAGGGTGCATCGGATTGAAGGTGCTGGCCATCTCGTGCTTGACGAAGCCCCACAAGCGGTTGCAGCAATCATTCGGGATGTACGATGATTGTGTGGGTCATCGCAATCGGAGCACTCGCGCTCGCGGTGCTTGCAGTGGTCAACGCGCTTGTGTTTCTGCGGCCGTCGCAATCGGACGTCGTTGACAACGATGCATCTGTCAGCATCTTGATTCCGGCGCGAAATGAAGAGCAGAGAATCAATCTATGCTTGGCGTATGCCAGCGCACAGAGTGCGCTCGTCACGGAGATTTTGGTTTACGACGACCAATCGAACGATGCAACTGCTGCAATCGTCAAGGCGTGGGAGAATATTGATCGTCGCATACGACTCATTGGCGGGGATGCACTCCCGGCAGGCTGGCACGGGAAGCCCCATGCTTGCCACCGACTGGCGGAGAATGCAACAGGTACATGGCTTCTGTTCGTTGACGCCGACGCTCGTTTGCATTCTGGAGCAGTCGAGCGTCTTCTTGCAACAGCAGCACATCATTCCTGCACACTGCTTTCGGCATGGCCAGGTATCAAGGTGAAATCGTTGGCAGAAAGGCTGCTCATGCCAATGCTGAACTTTTACGTGTTTGCGCTCTTCCCCTCGCCGCTTCAGCTTATTTCGAATGCACCACGATATGCACTTGCTCACGGTGCGTGTTTGCTTTGCCACCGTGATGCGTATTGGAGAGTCGGCGGGCACGCGGCGGTGCGCGACGAACTATTCGAGGATACTGCACTTGCCCGCCACTGGCGCGCGTGCGGTCAGCGCGCACTTTGCTGCGATGGGCAGCAGCTCTGCACCGTTCGGATGTACGCAGGGTTGAGAGAAATTTGGCGAGGTTTCGAGAAAAACTTCTACCCCGGATTCCGACGCAAATGGTTGTTTGTCTTTGTGCTGGCAATCCACGTAGCATTGTTCACGGTGCCATGTATCGGCTCGATTGTATTTCCAACAATGCCGTTTGCTGTTGCTGCATCGAGCGTCTTGGTGGCGCGCGTAGCGTTAGCGTTGCGCTTTCGCCAGCCAATCTGGCCAAGCCTGTTTCATCCGATTGCTGAACTCTTCCTCATCGCACTTGGCATTAGCTCATTTCTTCGATGGCATAGTCGGCGCGGCGTCGAATGGAAAGGACGCCTCTATCGCAGTTCCACAGTCGAGCACGGTGCGTGATGAAAAAGCTCATCGTTGTTGGCGCAGGGCT
>RFIK01000182.1 GCA_003695605.1 Chlorobiota bacterium | reverse complement strand
GCCAAGCCAATACCAAGCTTGCCATCTACGATGGTGGTAGCGACCAGTATGGTTTTGGGATTCAGGGGAGCCAGTTTCGGATTCATTTGGGAAATAGTGGTGCACGGTTTTCGTTTTTGAACGCGCCAGCGGGGACGGAGGTGATGACTGTGTACGGTAGCGGTAATGTCGGGATCGGGATAACGAGTCCGACGTCGCGGTTGCATGTTGGTGGGGATATTCGGAGCGAGGGGCATATGGTGGTCAGTAACACCGACAACACAGCGCGGGAGTTGCGGCTCTATGAGCCGTCGGGGTCAGGTGCGGAATACACTGCATTTCGAGCACAATCGCAGGGGGCGAACATCACCTACATATTGCCGGCGAGCTTGACGCTGGTGGGAACGGTTGCAGCAGGGCTGCTGCAGACCGATGCCAGTGGGAATCTCTCGTGGGTGAGTACGTCTGCAGCAGTTACGACCTATGCATGGTCATTGACTGGGAATGCCGCTACGAACCCGAGCACGAATTTTCTCGGCACCACCGACGCGCAGCCGCTTGCTCTCCGCACCAACAACAGTGAGCGGTTGCGGATTACCAGCAGCGGTAACGTCGGTATCGGGACGACGGCACCCCAGTCGCTCCTCGACGTAGCCGGGGGTGTGGCCATTGGCTCCTATGCCGGTTCAACGCCGGCACCGAGCAATGGTGCTATTGTCAGTGGTAATGTGGGAATTGGTACTTCCACACCACTGTCCCGTCTTGACGTCAACGGTGGTGTAGCGGTTGGTGCATATGCTGGGTCAACTGCTGCACCAACTAATGGATTGATTGTCAGCGGCAATACTGGCATTGGTATGGCAACTCCCCAGTCTCGCTTGCATCTCGATGGAGGTACCAGTGCAGCAACGTATCTCAAAGTTACTAACGGCTCCACTACGGGAACGGGCAGCGGTGATGGATTCAATATCGGCGTCTCTTCAAGTGGTGCCGCAGAACTGCGCCAGTACGAGAACAACTCGTTGTCGCTCTTTACGAGTAACACAGAGTACATGCGTATGCTCAATACCGGGGACATCCGGCTCTTTGGATTGGCTGGTACCAGTGGTGGTAAATACCTTGCTGTCGAAAACAATAATGGCGTGGCATCACAACTTCGGTTGGAAGTACCTGATAATTCAACCAACCTCGGAAGCTACACCGCATTTCAGGCTGGAAATCATAGCGGGCGAAACTACATCTATACCTTGCCAATAGACACCCCGCAAGTCGGTAACGTTCTGAAAGTGATTTCGGTTTCAACAAGTGGCAGTGATATCAATGTTGCACTTGCTTGGGATACGACGCAAGGAACAGCACTGAGCCCAGTCAATCGTGCTGTAGGTACTGGCTTTGCTCCTTACATAACCTACTGGGTCAACGATAGCACCATCGGACCAGCGGACTATGCGTATTGGGATGCGATAAATAAGCGCCTTGGACTTGGCAATTTCACCAGTGCTAGTCAATCACAGTACACGCTCCACCTTCGCGGAAGTAGTGCGGCGGGTTCGGGAGATCTGTTCATCCAAAAAGATGGCGGAACTGGTGCACGACTCTACTTTGGTACACCAAACCTTGGCTCGAATTGGACTGCCTTCCGTGCCGGTTCGCAGTCGGTCAATCTCGATTACACCCTCCCTACCAGTGGACCGACTAACAGTGGTAACGGTACCAATCGCTTCGCATTAGCGACCGACAACGGCAATAGCACTTCGCCATCGCTTCAATGGACAACGTTCTGGTCACCCAGTGGAAACGCTGGCGTAACCAGTGGATTCCTCGGCACCACCGACAATAACGATCTGCGCTTCCGCACCAATAACTCCCAGCGCATGGTCATTACCAGTGCAGGAAATGTTGGGATCGCAACTGCATCTCCGAGTGCAACACTCGATGTTAATGGCACAGCAAATATTGCCAGCAACGCAACCATCGGTGGGAATCTCTCGGCAAACGGAACAGCAATTGCCTTCCCCAATATTCCGAGTAACTCTTCAGCGACGGAGATTGTGGTATGGAATAACAACACCCTGGAGCGTCGGTCTGCAGCTGGGTTGGTGAGCGCCAATGCATGGAGTTTAGTAGGCAACAGCGGTACCAACCCGAGTACAAACTTCTTGGGCACAACTGATGCGCAGCCACTGGTCATTCGCACCAGCAACACCGAACGACTACGTGTGACCAGCTCAGGTGCGATCGGGATTGGCACCACCTCACCATCCGGACAATTCAACCTGGAAGGCAACGGCACCAGCACAGAACTGTTCCGCATTGCGAATGATCTCAATAGCACTAAGGACAGTGTGATCGTTTTCACCTCGGCTGGCAGGCTTGGTGTTGGTACTACCGCACCTACAACGACACTCCACGTGGCAGCCTCGAGTAATCCGCTCCGACTGGAAGGTCTCCAATCAGATACCTCTTCAACGGTTCTGGTGGTTGATACTGCCGGTGTTGTGAAAAAACGATCCATCGCAAGTATCGCGGGTGCGCCAACGTATAGTCGGAAGACCAGCAATCAGAGCGTGACCAGCAGCACGACGTACCAGAACGACAATGCTCTGTTCTACACTGCCAGCGCCAATCGAATCTTCGAATTCGAAGCGTACATGTTCATTTCCGGCGGCAACGGAGGTATCAAGATCCGGGTTTCGATTCCCAGCGGCGCCAGCATGAAGCTCTACGCCGAACTCAAGAAAGATGACCAGCACCACTGGGTTTATACGAAGCTTACCTCCAGCAGTGACGAAGTTTCATGGAGCACAATAGACAACACGTGGGGCTACGCACGAATTCGTGGCATCATCCAGATGGGCTCATCGGGCGGCACCGTGCAAATTCAGTGGGCGCAGAATAGCTCGAATGCAACGGCTACGACCGTTGAGGCGGGATCGTACCTGAAAATCACACCGGTTCAGTAAGGGGAGCAGTGCAGACACGCGATGCTGCGCTATTCCATCAGCTCGAGCGGCGCGTACCGTATTAGCAAGAGCTTTGTACCAACGATGTCGAATCGAACACGCACTTTTGCATCGGCGCCTCGCCCCTCGACATCCTCGATAGTACCGCTCCCAAACGCAGGGTGCAGAACGCGCTGACCTGGGCGGAATCCATTCCCGGCAGTACGGTGCTGCGTTCGTTTCTCGGCGCGAGGCAGCCCCGCAAGTAGCCCGCGGAAGGCTGTGCGGTGGAGCTCGTCAGGTCTATCTGCGTCGAGCAGTTCTTGCGGGAGTTCCCCAAGGAAGCGTGACGGGAGCGTTCCTTCCATCAGCCCAAAGCGCGAGCGGTTCCGGGAGTACGTCAGCAGAAGGCGCTTCCGTGCTCGGGTGATCCCGACGTAGAAGAGCCGCCGCTCTTCGGCATTGTCGCTTTCGGTCGTTGTTGCTCGCACCAGAGGAAGCAATCCTTCATTGAGCCCTGCGATGATGACAACGGGGAACTCGAGTCCTTTGGCGGCGTGGAGTGTCATCAGCTGCACAGCATCACCTGTTGCCGCTTCATCCACGCTCGTCAGCAGCGAGACGTGCTGCATATAGTCAGCCAGCGAGGCGTCGCTATTGCTCTCGGCAGCTTGGACCGCGTACTGGGTGATGTCTGCAATCAGTCGCGCGATGTTCTCGAAACGGTCGAGCGCTTCTTCGGTTGATTGACTGCGGTAGTAGGCAAGTAGACCGACGGCATCGAGGTACTGGTGCACAAGTTCGCCCAGCGG
>RFIK01000181.1 GCA_003695605.1 Chlorobiota bacterium | reverse complement strand
CTCTTTTGAGAGCGCGTTCGGCGACACTCTTGGGAAGGGGAGCGTAGTGCAGATCTGCACAATAGGCTTGCCCCTCGGTCAGTGCCCAACGCAAGAAATCAACGAGAGCTCTCCCCTTGGCACGATTGCTCTGCTTGCGTGGGATGAGGAGCCAAGTAAAACCTGTAATCGGATAGCCTCTCGGTGAATTGGTGATCGAAGCTCGCAAGTCTTCAGGGATACTGCCAAGCATACTTTCGGCTGCCCGGGTAACCTCAGGAAGCGACGGTAGCACAAAGTCCCCAGCGTAGTTCTTGATGGCTGCATAGGGCAGCTTGTTCTGTTCTGCGTACGCAAGTTCGATGTAACCGATACTACCGGAGATTTGCTTGATTTGTCCTGCGACGCCCTCGTTGCCTTTGGCACCGAGTGTCCCCTTGGGCCAACTTACCGAGGTTCCTTGTCCGTAGCGTTGCTTCCAGTAGTTGCTGATCTTGCAGAGGTAATCGGTGAAAATTGCCGTCGTACCACTTCCATCACTCCGGTGGACCACGACGATCGGCTTCGAAGGTAGGGTGATTCCCGGATTGAGTGCTGCGATGCGTCGATCATCCCATCGCTTGATGACCCCGAGGAAAATATCCGCCACTACATCGGGAGTAAGCTGCAGGGGTTTGGGGAGAGCAAGATTGTACGCGACAACGACTGCACCGAGTGTTGTAGGGATATGGAGGATTTCGGTACCACGCTTTTGACGTGCGAGCGCAAGCTGCTCATCGGACATTGGACCGTCGCTTGCGCCGAAGTCCACTGTTCCATCGGTGATCTGCTTGATGCCTCCGCCCGAGCCAATGGACTGGTAGTTGAACTGGATGCCTGTTTTCGTTTTGTAGACATCGAACCACTTCGAGTAGAGCACGTACGGGAACGTCGCCCCTGCGCCGTTCAACTGCAACTGCGCGGGAAGATTACTCGACAGAACGCAAACGCAAAGAGCACTCGCAAGGAAGAGTCGCATAGCCTACCATGAAGTGACAAACCACACACAGCGGCGAAAGTACCAAGTCTGCGTGTGCAGGGTATGTTACGAATCGCTAACAGTCGCTGCAGCCTCCTCCCACAGAACCTGGCGATCGGAAAAAGGAAGGCGTTCATCTCCGACGTGCTGATACTCTTCGTGTCCTTTGCCTGCGACGACGATCCAATCGCCAGCCGCGGCCATTCCAACTGCCAGTGCAATTGCCGAGCGACGGTCCAGCTCTTCGATGAACGTTGCGCGGCGTTTTTCCGCTGGCACCAATTCAATGCCGGCGCGGATATCGGCAGCAATTTGTACGGGATTCTCTCGGCGGGGATTATCGTTGGTAATGATTGCGTAGTCGGCGTATCGCGCAGCGATTGCTCCCATCAACGGACGTTTCGCACGATCGCGCTCACCACCGCAACCAACGACGCAAAAAAGTCGCGCGGTCGGCTCCATCATCGTCCGGCATTGCTGAAGGACACGCTCGAGCGCATCGGGGGTGTGTGCGTAGTCCACAACGGCATGGGCACCCGTAGGAAGTGCGAACTGCTCCATTCGACCTGGTGGGGATTGCGCCGTCCGGAGTGCTTCTGCAAGACGTTCGAGCGAATACCCACGCGCTGCCAGTAACACCAGCGCTAGCGACGCATTCTCGACGTTGAACCCCCCGACAAGTGGTGTGCTGATCTCGACACTGCGACCATCATCCCATTCTAACCGCCACTGCGTGCCACGTGCAGAGCGCTGCTCGGCAACGATCCGAACGTCTGCTTCGTACCCTCTTCCAACGCGGAGAACAGTAGCTTGCGTATCAGCAACCATGAACCCGCCCCACTCGTTATCGGCAAAGACGACAGCAGGTACACCAGCAGGCAGCATATCGAAGAGTCGCTTCTTCGCCCGTGCATAGTTTTCCATCGTGCGGTGGAAGTCGAGATGGTCTTGGGTCAGATTCGTAAAGATTGCCCCGGCAAACTGCGTCCCCTCGACGCGCCGCCACCAGAGCGCATGCGAGCTAACTTCCATGGCAACTGCAGTAGCCCCACGCGAGAGCATCCGTGCAAACATCTCCGCAAGTTCGGGCGCTTCTGGCGTTGTATGGCGTGTTGGCCAGTGTTCATCGCCGTAGCGAGCGCCGAGCGTGCCAATCACTCCCGATGGCTCACCACACGCCGAAAGAAGGTGCGCAAGGAGTGCCGTTGTGGTGGTCTTTCCATTGGTGCCGGTGACACCGTAGACAGCCAATTGCGCTGTCGGATCGCCATAGAGCGCATGACTCCAGCGTGCCAGTCCGCCCAGCAGGTCATCGCAAAGGATGAACGTGCAATCAGAAGGTAACGCTGATGGCACTCGGTCAGAGGCAACAACACGGCACCCCCGATCGTACGCATCGCGCAAGAACGTGAGTCCATCGTGTTCTTTGCCGCGACGGGCAACAAAGAGCGTTCGCGCTGCTGCGTGCCGCGAATCGAGGACAATGCGTTCGATGATCTGCACATGATCGCCGTGCACTTCACGCACGGGGAACACAGCGAGCAACTCTTCCAGCATGCGCATTGACCGATCGCCCAAGTAAGTTTGCGCCTCAAAACTACATGTCTGCCACTGCTTCAATGGAGACTCCTCCCCAGCGCGAGATGGGTTTTCTCGACCACCTCGATGAGCTCCGACGCCGCATCATCAGCGGGCTTGCGGGCATCGTGGTTGCATCCATTGGCGTCAGCTTCTTCATCAATGAGATCGTCGAGCGCATTCTCCTCCGCCCTGCAATCGAGGCAGGATTACGGTTACAGAACTTGCGTCCGTTCGGCCAAGCGTTCCTCTACTTCAAGCTCATCTTCATCTGCGGCTTCATTATTGGGTTCCCGTGGGTGCTGTGGAATCTGTGGCGCTTCGTTGCGCCAGGTCTCTACGAACACGAGCGCCGCTGGGCTCGGCAAATCACGGTATGGACAAGCATCTGCTTCCTTGCAGGCGTTGTGTTCGCATACTTCGGCATGATTCCCTCAATGATGGCATTTGCCAGAAGTTTTGGCTCGGCGCAGATCGAGAACATCATTGACGTCAACGAGTACTTGGGCTTTTTTGCAACGGTGATTTTGGCTTCTGGATTAATCTTCGAACTTCCGATGATCATGTACGTCCTGGCTCGTGCTGGGATCGTTACACCGCAGTTCCTGAGCACCTATCGCCGCCATGCGGTCATCGTGATATTGATCATCGCCGCAGTACTCACACCAACGCCCGATCCGATCAACCAGCTCTTTTTCGCAACACCGCTCTACATCCTCTACGAGCTGAGCATCGTCATTTCTAAATTCGCAGTGAAACGACGCACTGTCGCCACCGGCGACCACCAATGAGACATCCGACCTTTGCACAACCGATCGAAGCCCACCTGGATGAATTCAACCGCACCCTCCCGCAGCGCGTGCGATCGCAGGTGCCCCTGCTCAACGTCGTCGTCCGCTACCTGCTCCGGAGCCGCGGCAAACAACTGCGGCCGATGCTCGTTTTCGCCAGTGCAGGAGCTTGCGGCGCAATCTCCGAACGAACGCACATCGGGGCAGCGATGGTCGAGCTCCTCCACACAGCAACGTTAGTCCATGACGACGTCGTTGACCAAGCGCCAATGCGCCGAGGTCTGGCGAGTATCAACGCGATCTGGAAAAACAAAGTCGCTGTGCTCGTCGGGGATTTCCTCTTAGCGCGGGGGTTACTCCTTGCAGTCGAGCACGAGGAGTTCGACTTCCTTCGCGTAACAGCCCAGGCTGTCCGACGCATGAGTGAGGGCGAACTCCTCCAAGTGCAACGGTCCCATAAACGCACACTCGACGAGGAAACCTATCTCCGCATCATCCGGGATAAGACCGCTGCACTCCTTGCTGCCTGTTGCCAGATCGGCGCTCTCAGCGCAGGCGCTGACCAATCCAGGCAAGAGAAACTGGCTACGTTCGGCGAGCGCATCGGGTTGGCATTCCAGATCCGCGATGACGTGCTCGACTACACCAGTCGCAGCACAATCCTCGGGAAGCCGACAGCACATGATCTCCGCGAAGGCAAGACGACGCTCCCACTGCTCCGCGCACTCGAGCAGGCTCCACCATCGGAAGCACAAGGGATTCGCAAGCTGATGCAGTCGTCCGCACGCCGGAATGGCCACATCGAGCGTATCATTGCATTTGTGGAGCGCTACGGCGGCGTCGAAAGCGCCATGGCAACAGCACGCACGCTCGTCGAGGACGCAATTGCCGAACTCGACAGTCTGCCACCAACAGAATTCCGTGCGATGCTCATCGCGATTGCACGCTACACTATCGAGCGAACCAAGTAGTCTTGAAAGGAACTGTTCCACCACTTTCGGATTGATAATATGCGAACCGACATTGCCCAGACCAGCTTCTTTCCACTCGGCAGCGACGAAGTCGCTCAGCAGCGCCTGTTTGTTCAAACCGTCTACGCTTGGATGACTGGTGGGCTCCTCGTCACGACACTGGCAGCGTGGGCAACGCTTTCTATCCCGGTCATCTTTGAGTTGAGCCTTTCGCTCCGCTGGCTCCTCGCGATTGCGATGATTGGGCTGGTCATCTACCTTTCGGCACGCATTGAACAGATGGCGCCCAGTACTGCAAAGGCGCTCTTTCTGCTCTACTCGGTGCTCACCGGCAAGACGCTGGCGGTGCTTTTTTACGCCTACACTGCCGAATCACTCGCAACGGTCTTCCTCATCACGTGCGGAACGTTTGCAGCAACGGCATTCTACGGCTATACCACGAAACGTGACCTCAGTAGCGTCGGCAGCTTCATGTTCATGGGACTTATCGGTATCATCCTTGCGTCGCTGGTCAACCTGTTTCTACAGAGTTCAGCGCTGACGTTTGCCACGTCGATTGTAGCGGTGCTGGTCTTCGTCGGACTTACCGCCTACGACATGCAGCGAATCAAGGAGATGTATGCCACCGCTGCTCAGAATGAAGCCCGCGCGACCAACTACGCAATCATCGCTGCACTTGCGCTGTACCTGGACTTCGTCAACCTCTTTTTGAACTTGCTGCGACTGCTCGGACGCCGACGCTAATGGCAACGGTCCACTTTACACTCCATGCACAGCGGTTGCTCGGGAGCGGCAAGACCAGCCAAGCAATCGCAGTGCTCGAAGAAGGGCTGAAAGAGTATCCCGACTATGCAACCGCCTACGCGCTCCTGGCACGGGCGTACTTGCAGTTGCAAGACATACCGACAGCCTACGAGATTGCAGCGCATGCAGTGCAACGTTTCCCGTACCATCGCGGTCTTGCGCTTTTGCATGAGCAACTCCTGGAACTATTGCGATCCGACCAGACACTCGGCGCAATCGTGGAAATCCCCTCGTCTGCCGATGAGCTTGGTAGCATAGTTGCATCATCAGACGCTTCGAATCTACCCAGTGCGATCACGGAATCGAAGGACCTCGACGTAGGAGAACCTGATGCATCGCTCGTAGGACGCCAGGAGGGAACTCGGCAACCGGAAGCAGCAACTGAGTTCCTCTCTCCGCCAGGAACAGACGCAGCGCTCTTGGAAGATCGCGTGCAAGAACCTGCTCCCGACAGTAAGACTCACGCACGAGAGGTGGGCTTTGTTGAGGATTCACTCGACGAAGAATCACGCGCAGCGCTCCAGATCGCAGACAGTACGACAGCTCCTGCTGGTGATGATGTACAAGATGCCACAGTTAGATCGGCACAACCTCGGGAAAACGATGCATCACCCACGATGCGAATCGTCGAAACAGCAACGATTGATAGCCGTGCGATGCGAATGCTCCGCAGCAGCAATGTCCGGCTTATTCCTGGGTTGGAATTTGCGCCTCTTCGCATCGAATCGTCAGCGAGCAAGCCGAGCGCTGCCGTACTTGAGTTTCCCCCCTTTCGCCCCATTCGTGGTACGGAGCGTCAGCGGATGGTGCGCTCCACCACACCGGTTCCATCAACGCCCGCACAGTTAGAAGCAGAGCTTCGCGCACGCCAGCGAAGCCCCGATGTAGCACACACCAGTTCAACTGATTCGTCGCAGAAAACATCGCTCGAACTCCTTGCCGAGCGGCTCGAACAAGCGTGGATCAAATCCCCTGAATCACACGCGACAGCGGAACAATCCGAGAGCGACGTTGAACGGAGCGAACCAACCGTTGTCAGCGAAACAATGGCTGCCATTTATGAGATGCAGGGCGCAATTGAACAAGCGATCAAAGCGTACATGATTCTGGCGCGCCAGTTTCCG
>RFIK01000022.1 GCA_003695605.1 Chlorobiota bacterium | reverse complement strand
GTGGTACCATCCCTGTTTGTGGATTTCCAAGCCGACGGCAATCCCACTGCCAGCGCTCATAAGGGTGTGCTTCCTTCCACTGCGGAGTCGTTTGTTGTGCCGTTGCAGTGGCAATGAGCACAAAAAAAAGTACGTGCTTCACAGCCGCTTTCGAAAGAGTGCAACAAAGACCGAATCGCAGCGGTGGTTGTGTGGAAGCGCTTGGAGCGTCCCATCGGCGTGAATCAGGGACGGGGAAACAATTCGCTCATCGGCGCGAACGCGCTCAAGCTCTGGGTGCGCACGTGCTACCCACTCGACAAGCCCAACCGTTTCGATCGGTTCGAATGATGCGACAGTTACAGCAACGATTCCGCCAGGAGCAAGATTGGCAATCGCGCGTTCAAAAAGCTTGCGGTTACGTCGCGCTGCTCGGTGGAGATCCCACGAATCCAGACGCCACTTCCCTTCCGGCTTCCGTCGCCAGAGTCCAATGCCACTGGAGGGAGCATCGAGTGCGACCACATCGAACGTTGCATCACTTTCGGGCTGGAGAACCTCAAGCGGTCCCCAGCCCAACTGCTGTTGGGTTTGTGCAACCCAACCAGGAAGGACACCCTGCTCGGTAAGGATGGCGATGCCGCAGGAGCGGGCGGTTGCAAGTTCCCACACAGGGAGCAGTGCGAGCGTTGGGGTCGTGCAGGCGTAGAGCACGCGGCTGGGTGATGTTGCTTCGATGAGTGATGCAACAGAAACGTACATTGGGTCAGAAACATAGCACAGCCCTTCGCGGGCGATGGGGAGAGCGCTGATCTCCAAGAACGGATTTGTCCGCACAAGTCGTGGAGCCAGCGGCGAGATCTCGAATGGGATGCTGTGCTGCTCCAGCCATACCGGCAGGAAGCGATCCTCGGTGCGGACGCGGTTGGCGGCAAGGTAGAGCGGCGGCCGCTCGAGATTGGCAGCGAGCATTTGCTCGGTGACTTCTTCGCCATAACGCTCCAACCAGCGCTCGACAAGCCACATCGGGTGGGAGTACACAACTGCAAGGTGCAGCGCCAGCTGCTCGCGCGGTGGGTAGCGAATTCCGGCCACGTTGCGAGTTATCGCGCGCAGGACACCGACAAGTTTTGCGGCATACGCTTCGCCTTTGATGCGCGAGAGCAAACGGCTTGCACTTTCGATGGCAGCCTGGGGCGGCACTTTCGAGATCATCAAAATTTGGTAGAGTGCCACTCGAAGAGTCTCCTGGACAGCTGGCATGCACTTCGGGAATTCTCCATGGTAGAAGCCAGTGAGCACCCAGTCGAGTTTGGCGCGCATCCGTAAGGTGCCAAAAACCAGCTCTTGGTAGAGTGCGCGTTCGAAATCATTCCACGCTGGATGAGCAGCCAGTTCGTCACGGACAAGTCGCTCAGCATCGAGTGCGGTACTGGCAATACGCAGAAGCGTTCGGACTGCTACGCTACGCGCGTTTTCTTGTTCGAACAGTGGTGCGCCCTCGGGAATCGGCGGAGCGATGTGGCTACTCAATGGTTGGGAGTCCATCTCGTCTTCTGCGGTGGCTTGTGTTCAGGTGTGCCAAAATACACCGTGCACTATGTTCACTTGCACGCATCTGTGGACAAGCGCCGAAGGTTTCCTCACTCGTGGAGATGGTCATGGATATTCGTTGGATTGTTGGCAGTGCGTTGCTCCTTACCTGCAGTGTATCGGCGCAAATTGTGCGGCACGGTCAGGCCTCGCCGATTGCTCCGGAAATCACGATGTACGACTACCCGGGCGTCATCGTTGGTGTCCCCGTTGTCGTTCAGCACGGGCAATACCGCGATACGTGCAATTGCCCGCCATTTACTGGCGCAAGTGGGAGCGGAATTATGGGGGGTGTGTTCTACGAACTGCCAGCAACTGAAGCGGCAGTCGTTCGGCTTGGCATGAGCGCAGGGGGTGAGTACCGCACTGCGGTTGCACGCTACCGCGAGCAGGAAGCACTAACCTTCAGAAGTGCTGATGGCAATCAGAGCTTCCAGGATATCCCAGTCGAGTTCCGCCAGGAGATGAGGTTCTCGACGTTTGCACTCTGGGCACAGCCCTACGTGCGAGTTGTTCCTATTTCGAGCGAAACAATCGCAGCCACTGTTGGCGCAAATGTCGGCGCAGTGCTCACTGCAAACGTAAGGCATACGAAATCGCTGGTGGACAACACTGTCCGCTTGCCGAACGGGGAGATCGTCGCGTTGCAGATGCCCGGCGGTGGAACATCGGCGACGGTGCGCGATGGCGAGCTGCTCGGCCTGCAGCGCTTCCAAGTTGCTGCGGTAGTCCGGCTCGAATCGAGCATTCCGCTCGGAGAGCGGTGGCGGCTTCGACCGGGGCTGCAGTACCAGCTTCCGCTGATGGACCTTTCGTCCAGTGGCGGACTTCGCTTTGCCGCGTGGATGCTGACGCTCTCCCTTGCACGGCGCGATAGGCAGTCAGGAGCGCAGGTGTCCTGATGAGTTCCCTCCAGCTTTGGCAGCGGTAAGTTTGCAGTACGTCGAATTCCCCAGCGAGAGTGCAATGACAACGATCGAGTTGCCCGTTCTCCAACTAGAGCCGGTGAGCAACCCCACGGCGACAAGCGCCGGCGGCCACGCCGTGTACGTCGAGACCTACGGCTGCCAGATGAACCTCAACGACACCGAGATCGTGCAGGCAATCATGGCCCGACATGGCTTTCGGCTTGCTGATTCCATTGCGGAAGCGGATGTTGTGCTGCTGAACACCTGCGCTGTGCGCGAGAATGCCGAACGAAAGATTCACGAGCGGCTCAAGCATCTGCGCGGCTGGCGCAAGCGTAAACCCGAAATGGTCGTCGGCGTGCTTGGATGCATGGCGGAACGGCTCCGCCGCAGTTTGCTCGGTGAGCAGGATCTCGTTGATCTTGTCGTCGGCCCAGATGAGTATCGTCGGTTGCCGGACTTGGTCGAACGAGCATTTGCGGGTGAGCAAGGG
>RFIK01000180.1 GCA_003695605.1 Chlorobiota bacterium | reverse complement strand
GCCCAGCACTCCACGCGGTCCTCAGTAAAGCGATGTCTGCCTTGACCGTAGCGTACATCGCAGCGACTGTAGCGATCTGGAATGGTGGCGAGGCGCTCGGACTTGCGCTTGGCAGCCGCTACACTGCAGCAACAGGCATGCTCCAGACGCTCAGTCTGGCCAGTCTTGTAATGCCGCTTGGATTGACCGGTGTCGTTGTAGTTGCTGCTGGTGCAATCGCGGTTCATGCACGGGTAACCGCTCTTGCAGCAGTGGCTGCGCTCGCATGGTTTTTGGCTAGCGGAATCCTCCAGCGATGGGAACTGTTTCCTATCGGCATTGTTGCGTACTATGCTGTGCTCGGTGCTGGCGATTGGCTGGCATTCCATCGCAGCACCGGAGTTGAGCTACACGTGAGCGACCTGTGGCGGATCATCCCAGATAGCTGGAAGTTTCTCCGGGAACGATAATTTCGCTCGGGAACTTCCGTGGCTCTGCTCCAGTACGTGGCGCCGCTTTTGGCTGGTAAAGACTTTTTGAGTCGAAGCGCTATGAAGCGAATGTGCATCGCTCTGCTGGTGTTCCTCCTGCACTGGACATCCATCAGGGCTCAGCCAGTGCAAATGCAGGTGATCCTTCGCACTCCCGCTCCAGGCGCGCTCCCAGTCTGGGCGGCCGATCCGAGCATCGTCCAATTTATCCTCCGGAACACCAGCGCTACCGCGTACGACGGCGCTGTCATCTCGTTCGCAATTCGCCGCCTACCCAGTCAGGGAGTGGTCGCACGCAGCAAAGATTTCCACCCGCAGCAACCCCGCTTTACTGTCCCGCCGAATGGAACGCTTGTCCTCACCGGCCCTCAGATCATCCACGAAAGTGCAATCAAGTTCGAGGATGAAACACTCCGTCAGCAAGCCCAAGCGACAGGTCAGCTTCCCGAAGGGGACTACGAGTTCTGCGCTCGACTCCTCGATGCCACAGGCCGCGAGATTGGCAGCACCGGCACATTCTGCCCACGCACGACGGTGATGCTCCCTGATCCGCCGATGCTCCTGCACCCGCGCAACGATAGCACACTCGCAGCTGGCGCGATGCCAATGTTCGTCTGGGCACCAGTAACTGGGGCTCTCCAGCCAATCACGTACACACTCCGCGTTGCACCGCTGTTCCCCGGTCAAGCCCCGGTGGATGCATTGCGGCTCAATGCCCTCGTGCTCAATGTCAGTAATTTGGTTGCTCCGCTCTACCAGTACGTTCCGACCGATATTCCCTTCGCTGCTTTCCCTCAAGCGGTGGGTTTTGTCTGGCAAGTCGAGGCGCTCGGGCCCGATGGACGCCCAGCGACGCGGAACAACGGACGCAGCGAAATCTTCCGCTTCCGATTCGCCGACACTCACTCCAGCCTGCTGCCACGAGATTCATCGCAACGCTCTACCCCCGGCACCACCGGCGACACAACGAGTGGAACATTCGGCACACCATCGCTGCCCCCGGGTGATACGGGATCACTCATCGGTCGCATCGAGCTCCCTGGCGGCTTCCGTATCGTGCTCAGCCCTGCAATTGCCTGTAGCACGGCAACCTGCACAATCAGCGGCAGTGGTACGCTCTACCTTCCGATCCTCGATGATTCAGTCAGCGTAACATTTTCTGGCATTACCGTCCGCCGTCCGTCCTCGTCCGGCGAGGCAGTTCTTCTCAGTGGCACTATCGCAGTGCCAGTTGATACCTCACGGCAGTTCGGACTCCTTGCATTATACATGCATCATCTCGAGATCACTCCAATCAATGTTCTACTCCACGGCGTATGGCGCACGCGGTGGAGCGATTGGGGCTGGACCTGCAGCACCGCCGATAGCATCAGGTTCCGTGTTCCGCTAACAACAACGGGAATCAGCCGCCACCAGTTTGCACTCCCTGTCCCCTGGCGCTGCACTGGCGATGGTCTGCTCATTGGTCCGTGCATCGAACTGCGGCTGGATACACTCGACGCAAGCATTGCTGTTGATACCAGCCGTCGGCCGCCTGCACTGAGTCCAACACTCTTTGCAAGCGGAACACTTGAGTTGCCCTGCTTGATCGCTGGCGGACAGCCGGTGCGCGGCTGGATCCGATTGCGCCTCGACCGTGGCAAGAGCGATTTAATTGCACTCCTAAACACACGACTACGGGATATACGAATGCTCGGCGCTCCGCTTTCCTTCGATGCTGATACAGTCGTCGTGGACTTATCGAGCGAGGCGAACCCAGCAGCATTCCCACCACCTGAGATTTGTTCGAACCCAGCGTGGAGTGATCCACGGTGGCGGGGGGTGTACGCCTCTTCCCTGCGCGCGCGCATCGCAATCGGGGACGATACACTTCACACTCGCTTTGCGGCAATCTTTGACCAGGGGAGCGGACGACGCCATGCGGTGACATTCGTTGCTCAGCTGAGCTCGTACGACACCATCAGTTTCGGCGGTTTCAGGATTCGGCTCGATTCGGCCACTGTTCGGATGTGCCTGGGGGTTTTGCAGAGTGTCACCGCGCGGGGGATAGTGCTCATGCCACCGTCTCTGCAGCGACCCTCCAGCTGGAGCGCGCTCGATAGCATACGTGTCCGGCTCAGTGGCTATGACGATGGAACTCGCTGGCGGTGGAATGCCACGCTCGACCTCCGCGGCAGTCTTTCGCTCCGCTTTGGTTCGCTCGCCGAACTCATCCTCCGCGATGGGACCATCGAAGTTCTCGATCCACCGCAAGGTGGGCGGCGCGGCTACATCGAGTTTAGCCACCTGCAGCTTGAAGCACCTGCTGACAACCCGACCGGAACTGCCGATTTCTATGGACTCCGAATTTGGAATACAGGCGAAATCGAACTCGAATCTGCCGAGGGTTGGCTCGATATTTCACGGTGGGCTCAACTCAGCGTCGCAAATTTGACGATTCAAGCGCAAGAAATCGGGTTGGGCTACAGCCCACGTCCTGGCAGTGGCTCTCATTGGTGGGTTGGCTTCAGTGGAGGGTTTGATTTAGACGCTGCATCAGCACTCCCCACCGGAGGAAGTAACGGTTTTCGGGTTCGCCGCCTCCGCATCTGGGATGATGAAACCATCACAAGCGATGGCGCGTACGTCAGCGCCAGTATCGCGGGAGCGTTCCGTATCGCAGGCGTCCTCCAATGGGGAGATGCCACACTCGGTGGAATCCCTGTGCGTGGGATGCTCGGACAACTTGCCGGACAGTTCGACTGCCTCGGAAATTTACAAGCTCGCGTTGATTTTGCCCTTGGGAGTACAGCAGGGGTATCGCCATACCGCTATTGGTTCATCCGTGGTGGAGCGGCTGTCCCAGGCGGTGTTCCGATTGTGCCCGGTGCCTTCCATTTGGTCGGCGGTCTCTTCGGTGCGGGCTGGCACGTCCGTCTCGATGGCTATGGGAGTGCGCTCTTTACCGACGCCGGTGGACTGGTACCCCCTCCCCCCCTCCGTCCCGATAACACTGTCGGATTACTGCTCCACGGGGGCCTTGTCTTTGCTGATCCCGCGCTCCAACTCTACCGCCTGACGGCAACAACATCGCTGGCATTCGGCACTTCGACGCAAGTATCGCTCGATGGCTCGCTTGCGGTCTTGCCGCAAATTCGGCTTGCCACGGGATCGTTCTGGGCACAATTTCTCCACAACAGCAGTCCACGCACGGTCTCGCTTGGCGGCAGTGTTGATGTCAACTTTATCAACTCCCCACTATTCAGAACGTCCGCAAGCGCCACGTTCGGTGTATCTTCCTGCCTGACTCTCGGTCCATACTCGGGCGAATGGATCGTCGCCGACATGGATGAAACGTACGGATCCGATCTCCTCGGAGTGAAGGTTATAACGAAAGGATTCCTAAGTATCACCAACCTCTCCGCACGCCTCTGTCCCACGCAAGGCGAACTGTATGGCTCCCTTCGAGGCGCAGGTGTACTTGGCATGCACCTGAGCGTTGGTGGAGTCCAACTGCCCCACCACGTAGGGCTCGGCTTCGGGAGCGAGTTCTGTGGGCGATACTTCTACCGCTATTGGTACGATGGTGGCAACTATCGCCTCACTGCTCGAGCCGGTGGCGCACTCGACATACTCACGAACTTCGATTACTCTGGGTATCCTGTGGGGCACTATACCCAAGCGTACGACCACGTCCGGGGATGGTCCTATGC
>RFIK01000179.1 GCA_003695605.1 Chlorobiota bacterium | reverse complement strand
TTCGCCCGCCTTACGGAAAGAATTTCTCCGACGTGCATTCGAACACGGCCTGCTCATATTGGGATCTGGCGAGCTGAGCATCCGTTTCCGTCCGACGCTCGACGTTTCACGCGAACGTATCGAGGAAGCTGTCTCAATCATCGAACGTGTGCTGAAGGAGATGACAGCCTAAGGCGTAGTGGTTCCTCCTCCATCCCCTGTGCCCTTTTGCCTTCGTGCAAGAGGGCACGCTTTTTTTTGAAGAGCGCTCCTTGTAATTTCGGCGGTGGCAAACTGTCATTCGAATGAGCTATGCTCTGGATTGTCGGGATTCTTTCGATGATGAGCCTCTGTTCAGCCCAACCGCTCAACAATCCCTTCCCCTGGACGCTCGACCCGCTAATGCCACTGACCAACACCATTCTGCCTGGGCAACCACCAGTGACAACTGCGGCAAAAGGGCGAATTGCGATCAGCAATGGGAAACTTGTGTACCCAGATGGCACCCGAGCCAGACTCTACGGCGTGACCATTGCCGGGCCAGCAGTATTTCCCGATAGCAGCCAAGCAATCGCTGTTGCAGCTCGACTCCGAAGCCTCGGAATCAACCTCGTGAGGCTGACACTGTTTGATTACACAAACTACAACGATGCATCCATCATCATCCGCTCCAATACCACAAGTCGAGGTTTCGATAGTGCCATGCTCCGTCGCTTCGACTGGTTCATTGCGCAACTACGGCAGCAGGGAATCTACGTCTCGCTTGTGATCAGGGCAGCACGCCTTGCACGACGCGATGATGGAGTCCCTGGATGGGATTCGGTTCGCTACAGTGGACGCATCTACTCGTATTTCCTCCCCAGTTACCAAATGCTCGTCCGTGATTTTGTGCGTGACCTGCTCAGCCGGCGCAATCTCTTCACCGGTGTACCCTATGCAGACGACCCTACGATTGCGCTTATCGAGCTTGAGCAAGACAACTCCATCTTTACTCAGTGGATCGCCAATACGGTCTTTCCTCTTTCGCAGGGCGGGCAGCTTTCATACCTTCATGCACACATGCTCGATAGCGCATTCATCCGCTACGTTCTTGCCAAGTATGGTTCCGCTCAAGCTGCCCAAGCAGCATGGCGCGTTGTTCCGCGAACAACTGCCAATACCGTTGGCAATCCCAGTTTCGAAGATCCATTCGACAATACATGGCTGCTTTCGCTCAGCGGTGGTGCAGTTGCTATCGTTGAGCGCGATCCACTCGACAAAAAAGATGGTGGTTACTCGATGCGCATTCGGATTTCACAACCTGGTACAGCTGCTGGGAACGTTCGGTATCGCAACATTCAACCGCAATTGCAGCGATACGCACTCTATCGGCTTCAACTCTGGGCACGCACGGATGTACCGCAACGGTTGGTTACGTTCGCGATTGGGAATTTCTCGATTCGTGACACCCTTCGTCCGCAATGGAGAGAGTACAGCTATACGTTCCGTAGCAATGTCGAGGGTGCAGCAGAATTCCGTGTTGATGCCGGTGGCACAAGTGGTGACGTCTGGCTTGACAACATCCGCCTGTCGGCTGTCGAAGAGCCAGCTCTCCTCAGTGGTGAATCGTTTAGCAACTACACCGTTGCACGTAGCCGATATGCTCAGTACACCGTACACTCACTGCCTCGTTGGCGTGACAATCTTCTGTTCTACGAGTCTCTCGCTGAGAAGTGGTTTAGCTGGATGGCACGCCTCATCCACGATACACTCCGCTGCAAAGCACTCATCGCTCCCGGCACTCAGCAGTCGCTACTCAACGACATCTACGTTGCACGGCTGCTCGACCTCCCTTCAGTTGGCACGGGGTGGGATAGCCCATACCGTAGAATCGCCGGTGCAACGAGTGATTCTGCCTGGTACATCACCAACGACCCTCAACTGGGGAATCGCAACGGAGGAATTCTCTACATCCCTGCACGAACACGGATTGCTGGCAAACCACTGATGGTCAATTCCTACAACGTGCCCTACCCGTTCAGCGCGATGGGCGAATTGACAACGCTACTACCTGCATACCTTGCCTACCAGGACGCTGATATATTTGTGCTGTCATATTACGCGTACAACCGATCGAGTTTGGTAACGCCGTGGGTACGCAATCGGTACGGTCCAAATGCTGCTGGAACGATAACGCATTACGAGTATGCGGGTAATCCTGCGGTGACATCCGCACTCCCTTTCTCGTCTGCTGTGTTCTGCAACGGACTCATCCGCCCTGCACTCGATGAGATGCGATTGGAGCAAACACGCGAAGCGCTCGACTTTCCGCCCTTCAATCAAAGTGGCGCATTCTTTCTAGCCAGCGGGGCTGATGCGCGAATCCCACTCTTCCGTCGGGTAGCGATTGATTCCTTCTCCGCTACGCTGCAGAGCTATCAACCACACCGCGAGATCCCTGCACTTGCTGATCAGGGCTCTGTCAATACATCGCAATTGCTCAGCGATACTGAAGAGCTGCTCTGGAATGCGACCGACACTGTCTTCCTCGTCCGAGCACCTCGCTACCGCGCTGCAATTGGCGTTCTCCGTGGCAAAATCCTTGATGTAAGTGGTGCAAACACCCACACTGTCGAACGTCTCGACAACGGTTGGGTAGGATCGTGTGAGTTTCTATCGCTCGACTCCGCCGGGCTTGATTCAGCAGAGAGCGTTGCAATCCTGCTGCTTTCGAGAACCGCTGCATCGAATGCGATCTGGTCAGGCGATTCGAGCACTCACCGTGGCTGGGGAACTGAGCCGATGCAACTCGAAGCAATGACGGTGACGCTTACCTGGCGTCACAACGCCGATACACTGCGCATCATTCCTCTTGACTCTCTGGGCCGCCCGATTGCAAGCGCAGTCGCCACACTCACGAAAGGTACAGGTGGGCGTTTTCGCTTCACGCTCGATCAGCGCCAATATCAGACGCCATGGTTCCTTGCCCGATTCTCACGAGTACCGATTTCAACAAGTGCAAACGAGCAGACACGCACTCTGCCGACAGTCACCGTCAGTGACGATCGCATCGTCATATCCGGTCCCGAACAATGCTTACGACCGCGAGCAGTTACCCTCTACGCGATGGATGGCCGCTGCGCGGCGCGCTGGGACATGCTCGATCGTCAGGAGTCGCTAGTTGAGCTCCCTCTCCCCAACGTAGCACATGGCGTCTATACATTGCTCCTCGATTGCGGCAGCGTTAACTACGCTTCCATTCTTCTTGTGACACCATGAGAACACGTCATGCGAGCCATTGCAATGACATTGGTGCTGTGCGTAGTCGTCACTGCACAAGTGTGGTATCCATTTTCACCCAATCCCTCGAGACTCAACCGATCGGTGTGGTTGGGCGATACCACCACTAGATCAATCGGTGAAGCGCAACGCATTACCATCCGTGACGGTCACTTCGCTACTGCCAATGGAGAGCGCATTCGCTTCCTGGCTGCCACCATTGCGGGTGTTGCTTGCTACCCTGATAGCACTTCCGCAATGGCCATGGCACGTTGGATACGCAGCATTGGCTATAATGCAGCAATCCTCCGTCTGTGGGATTATACAGGACCAGGCGGTCAATACCCACTCCTCTGGCGCTATGGGACTCGTAGAAGTTCCGAGCAATTCGACTCATCCCAACTCGATCGGCTCCTCTATCTCATAGCTGAGCTTCGCCGCAACGGCCTCTACATCGCACTGACATGCGATGGATTCATCCCTCTGCCCGATGACGGTGTCGCACGCACTGATTCACTCCAGTTTCCGTGGAATGTTCGATACGTCCAGTACGTTGATAGCACCTATCGCGTGCTGCATCGTTCTGTTCTCAAGCGTCTGCTCACGTCGTACAATCCGTACACTGGCATGCGCGTTGGCGACGATCCTGCACTCGCACTCCTGCTGTTACCCGACAACAATTCACTCTTCGCATGGTGGAGATCTCCAACCCTCCAAGCGCTCATTCCCTCAACCCATCGAGAAATGCTACGGACGCAGTGGAATGTCTTCCTTCGCTCACGCTATCGCACAACAGCCCAACTCCGTCAAGCATGGCGCTCAGTTCCACGCCTAAGCGCTGATCGCATTACCGATGGTAGCTTTGAAGATGTGTTCACGCAGTCATGGTTCCTTGCCACTGCAAACGGAGCGCAAGCGATCCTCGATTTCAGCGATGCGGACAAAATCCATGGGCTTCGTTCTGCACGTATCCGTATCGCACCAAACGCCGCAGGAGCAAATACCTGGGACATCCTCCTCAACCAGAGTGGCGCACAGCTCGAGCCACACAAAGTCCACGTCCTTCGATTCTGGGCAAAAACGACAGCTCCTGCTGGAAAGAC
>RFIK01000178.1 GCA_003695605.1 Chlorobiota bacterium | reverse complement strand
GTGTACTGCTGGCGATGCCCGCGCAACTTCTTGTAGCCTTTGCGGCGCTTTTTCTTGAACACGAGCACCTTCTCGCCCTTGCCATGGGCACGAACGGTTGCGGTGACTGTTGCGGCAACGTGTGGCGTGCCGAGCTGAATGCTGTTGCCATCGAGCAGTGCAAGGACGCTCCGGAATTCGACAGTTTGCCCTGGCTCTGCAGCAAGATGCGGAACGATGTGCCGCTCATTCGGTTGGACGCGGTATTGCTTGCCAGCGATTTCGACAATTGCTTGCATGAGAAATTTCCGTCCGTAGTGGGTTGCAAAAATACGAGATGTCGCACTATCGAGGGATTCGGTAGCTTGACGCCAGTGCAACGACGAACGAGAGGGGCGGCGCGCGGTTACCAGCCGGCAGGTTCGCCGTCTCCTGTTGTAATCCGAATGCGGAGGGATTGGCCGCTTTCATCGAGCGCTGCAAGGCGCCAGTGAATCTGTGCCTGATATCGCGATGCGATCGGATGGGAGCGTAGCGCTTCTGCCAGCAGCTGTTGCGCAGCGTATGCACGGAGGAGAGCTGCACGCTCCGGCGAAAGAAGCTCGCCTGGTTGGAGTGATCTGCCGAGCGCTGGAAGGTCGAGCGCTGCACCACTGTAGTGGATCGGCATTGCTGGTGGTGATGCAGCAAGTTCGATTGTGATTGGTTTGCCTGGTGCGCACGTTGCGTGAGCAGCAAAAGCGCTGAGCAGCTCCTCTACCGCACTGCGGTCGAACGATGCCGATTGCTCGCCCGGCGCTGCGAGGTTGTACCGCGTTAACAGTGCTACTGCTGTGCGATGCTCGTCGGTTGCGGGGAGGTAGTCGCCAGGCAGAAAGGCGTTCGCGAGCGTTGTTTCCCAACCACGCTGCGCATCGGGGAGGGTGACAGGGAGGTCAATGGCGACTGCTCGCACCGGATCGCACGGGGTATGGATGTTCCATTGCAACGCTGCATTGCTGCAGCGATTCGTGTAGCGGATCAGATACTGCCGTCCTGCATCGAGGTGAACGGTACATGTACCGTGAACCCCAATCGGGACGGTTTCAATTGATGCACTCGATGCTACAGTGAGCGTGCCTTCCAGCCGCGTGATGCTTGGTGATGGATGGACGGCAACGTGCAACGTCGCCGGCCCGCAGAGCCTGGTCTGGGCGATGGTGAAACGGTCACTGCCGCGTGTGGTGCTGAACACCAGGAGCGAATCCCAGACGACGGGTGCTACCTCATCGGCAGGGGATGAAATTGGCGGGGGAAGTGGCTGCGCCTGTGCCCACACCAGTGGCTCGGCTGGGTGAGCCATGAAGAGTTCGTAATCACCGTGCGTAGTATCCCGTCGCCGAGCAAAGAGCACCGTGCTGTCGGGCATCAGCGCAGGTGTGATGTCGTCTCCTGTGGTTGAGATACCCACCAACGTCGGATGTGACCAACCGTGTGACAATCGCGAAGCGACGTAGATGTCCTTGCCGCCACGACCACCTGGACGATCGGAGACAAACAGCAGCAGCGTTCCATCCGGAGAAAGTGCTGGCTGCGAATCCCACGCAGGTGAATTGAGTTCATCCATCCAGCGTGGGGCTGACCATATCCCATCAGCAAATCGGCACTCGACAAGATCCACATCCGTAGGGGTTCGATGTGCAGGGAACACTGCCAGGAGCGTTCCATCTTCCAACCGCGCCAGGGCCGGCTTGCCACCCCGCAATGAATCAAGCGGTGGCAGTATGTTGCGTTCAAGTGGGGCCCATGTTCCATCGCTCCGCAAACGTGTGCGGAGGAGACGTTCGGAGCCATCTGGTGCGATTGCCAGAAAGTAGAGCGCATCATCCAATCGGCATGCAGCGATGGCTTCCTCACCGATTGCGACGATGCAATCGAGCTCGGAGTTGTGGTGCACCGTCCCGCACCCGCTGAGCGCAGCACTGCTGGCGAGCAGGACACTGAGGGCAGAGGCGATCGCTATGACTGGCACTCGTTCCATCGAACGCAATTTACACGTGGGTATGAACGGCGCTTCCCTCAAGGCGTTCGGTCTGGTGCTGGTACGTTCGAAAAACCGACTATGGTAGGACCAACCACATTCGGCAGCCTATCGTATCGGCAGGCGCAGCACCTATCGAGCCAGTGCATCAAAGACACCTGCTAAGTGACGTGCCGCCGCGCGTCGTTCGTAACGAGCGATCGCGTCGTGATTGGGAGTGACGATGGGTTCGTTGCGCTGCCATCGGTTGTACCATTGTGCCAGTACCGCGCTGCATTCCTCGACGGTTTGGCAAACAACGCCAGTACTAGTTTCGGTCAAGAGGTCCTCGACTGCGCTGCCGTGCGGAGCCAGTGCGAGGATTGCTTTTCCAGCACCGAGGTACTCGAAAACCTTCCCCGGGACGATTGCAGCGCTATCGCTGGAGCGATCAATGACAAGGAGCGCAACGTCGCTCGATTGCAGCAAGCGGATGCTCTCTGCGTGTGGACGGTACGGGATGATCTCAGTGCACACGTGTACCGGCGAACGTGCGATGTCGGAAGCGACGTCCTCCCCGATGCGTCCGACCAAGAGCAGCCGTATGCGATCGAGCGATAGTGTTCCACGTGCAAGCAGCTGCTCGAGCGCAGCGATCAAGATCGAGGGATTTCGCAGGCCGTAGAGCGAGCCAGTGTACGTGATGGTGAACTTCTCCGTGCGTATTGCGTCCGTTCTGGGATAGTCCGCTGTGTCGAAGCCATTGGGAATCACAACAAATTTTTCGCGAGGGAGCGCTGGATACTTCCGTCGTGCATCGTGGACGATTCCCTCCCACGCAGCAACAATTCGATCTGCCCGATCCAAGCAGGAGTGCTCCAAGTGGCGGTCAATCCACGCAGGGAGCCACCAGCGCTGAGGCGTCGTCAGGAACTCTGTCCACGGATCGCGCAACTCCATCACCCACGGCAGCGCCGAGCGTCTTTTCAGCGCACGTCCGATAAGTGCGCAGGTGTAGGGCGGTGACGAGGTGTAGAGCATCGAAATACCCAGCCGCTCGATGAGCGATCTCCCTGCTCGGACAGCACTCGGTAGCCAGCCAATTCGTGCATCGGGGATGAAAACGGTTGCCCGAATCCACTCGGCCAGGCGCTGTTTCCAGTCCGCAGAGCGGCGATCGGTGAGAACGGCGATGTCGATTGGTTGCTTAGTTCCTGTGAGGCGGCGATAGAACGCATACGGCTCGACGATTGGCGTCCGCTCGACGTGCACTGCCGGTGGCACTTCGGCAAGCAGCGATTCATCGCGAGCAGGATAGGTGCCGTCACGGACGGTCAGGACGACCGGCTCCCAGCCAAACTCTGGCAGGTAGCGGACCATCTTCAACACCCGCTGAACGCCTGGGCCGCCCGAAGGAGGGAAATAGTACGCAACCACCAGTACACGCTGCATGCGATTAGAGCGGGAGTGTAATCCCTAACCCGAACACGTTCCGGAGCTGAACGGATGGTCCTTGCGTGCCATCATCGCGTGTGATGATGACCTTCGGATCGTAGGCAAGGTCGAGCGCCAAGTTTGCGCTGAGAAATTTGTTGACGCGGAAAGCGAGGACGGTATTCCAGTTGACCACTTGTGTGGTGAATGCATCGTACGGAGCGAAGACGGCAAGCTTGGTGTTGAGCAAGACGTTCTCCGCAATCTCTTTGACGATCGTTGCATTGAGCGATGCGCCGAATTGAAAGCGCACAGCCTTCCCGGAATCAACGCCCAGCGTCCCATTCTGCAACCGACGGTCGAGTACGAGCACGGTTCGTCCAGTCGCGGCCATGAGCGTTAGCGAGATTCCATCGCTCGGGGTGTAGGTTCCTCCAAGACCGAGATTGATTGTAGCAGGTGCAAAGAACGTCGAGCTGAGCGTATCCGGTGCATTCGTTCCGTAGCGGAAGCCGTCGGTCAGTTGCGTTCGGAAATCGAGTTGGAGCGCGTATTGAATCAGCGAATCTGGCGTGTGAAGACCAGCGGTTGAAATCAAAATGAAGCGGTCGTCGCTCTTGCGGAAGGGCGCTGTGGCAAGCTTGGTCAAACCATAGCCAACATCGAGTGTTGTCTCCCACCGAGTTCTCGAGCCATTGTAGAGCGCACGGTAGGAAAGGAGCCCGGCAATCCCAATGGTATTTTGTCCACCACCGACCCAATTCTTGAGTGCAACCTGCGTTAGGTTCAGCGTTGCTGTGCCCTTCGACTCCCACGGCGATGATTGGGAAAGCGCAACAGTGAGTGCAAGGCACCACACTATCGGAACACGAAGCATAGTACAGCCTGGGTTTGGTGAAACAGCTATGTGGAGGTCTCAGCGTTTCTGCGCTCCTGCTTGCGGCGGTACGCGTTCATCGGCTTGATGATGAGGAGGAAGATCACCGCAGCGGTAAGGAGGAAGTTGAGCAGGGCACTCACCACGCGCCCAAGATCGAGTGGGCCAAGCATCAATCCCACACTTGGATCGGGTGCGATGAGTGCGATGAGCGGCCGGATGATTCCATCAGTGATACTGGTGACAACGTTGGTGAACGCTGCACCGATGATGACACCAACGGCTAAATCCACCGCATTGCCACGGCTGAGAAAATCGCGGAACTCAGCAACGAGCGCCATAGGACTCTGATAGGCAGTGCATACCGGCACAAAGATAGCAGAGTCCCATCCTGTGCCGATCTCGATATCAGCATCGTTAGACTTTCTGCGCAATGAAGCGAATTTCTTCGCCGCGGCCATCTTCTTCGACGGCGCGCAGCAGATCACGATAGCTGAGCTGAGCGGGCAGCGTTGGCATCACACTTCGCAAATAGTCAAGCACGATTTCTTCGCCGTAATCACCAGTTGCAGTAGAAAGGTGTCTGATCGTAAACCCTGCAGCTCGGAGGTGCTTCGAGAGCGTTGAGGGTGTGTAGTGCACGTAGTGGTAGTGTGGGTCGAGCCATGCCCACCCTTCCAGCAGGAGCTCCGAGCAGAGTGAATCGAAGTTCGGAACGATGCCACAGAAGATGCCATTGTCGGTCAATGTTGCATGCACTTTGCGGAGTGCTTCTGGAGGATTGGTTAGATGCTCGAGCGTGTGCACCATCGAGATGACTGTGCAGGAAGCAGGCTCAATATGCGACTGGACAAAGTCGGTGTTCGAAACTGGAATGCCGAGTACCATCGTGGCGAAATCAACGCAATCGCGGGTGAGCTCAATTCCACGGGGTGTAAAACCGAGTGACCGGACGTGGTCGAGCATTGCTCCCCAACCGCAGCCAATGTCGAGCCAGATACCGCCCGGCTCAATGAACTCGAGGACCATGCGGACAAATTCTTGTCGCTGTAAACCGGATTGCTCGATCTCTTGGCGTGTCTTCGGTAGTCGCATGTGCGAGCCTTCGTGAGCGTAGTTCTGGTAGAGCGCATAGAGTACCTCCGGTCGCAGTCGAGTGCGGAGATAGACCGTGCCGCATTCGAGGCATTCGACGATATCTGCACTCTGGCGGACTGGGTTTGCAAGCGTGCTTGCGCAGTAGGGGCAGGCAACACATTCGGTTTGAGCTGGGAGCGCTGTCATTGATGGAAAACCTGCTGAAAGTGAGACATTTTCGGTGTTGCGTTGCGAATAAGTTCGACACCATTCCAGAGTTGTGCGTAGTCGGGGAGTGGCTCGGTTGCTTCGACGATGTGCAAACGAACCGGAGTGCTGCCCACGGCACGGTGATGCATACACTGTGCGAAGAGGTTGTGCTGCTGGCTGTCCCACGTGCACCGGAGGATTGCCGGCTCTGGTGAGGTGATGCGGAGCATGCCATGCTCAGCGCGGTCGAGGAATGTAGCGGTTGCTGCTGCAACGTCCGATGGAGCCAGCGATGTGGTGCAGACCCCACGGCAACGCTTTACATTCCAGTAGCACGGCGTGCACCCTACAGCCCGAAGCGTGACGAGCGGCGCAGCAGTATAGTCGCCGATGAGGTACTCGCTCGTTGGTCCTGCAATCAAGAGCGTAGGTTTGCGGTGGAGGTTGTGTGCGACGTGGAAGAATACGCTATCAATGACGACAGCAGCCATGCAACGTTCGACAAGTGCGATTTGCTCTCGGAGCGGGAGCATCGAAGCATCAATGATCGAAGGGGATGTAAGTGGCGATGGCGAGGAACCAAGCCAGATCACCGTATGCTCAGGCGCGCTTGCAGTCATGGCACGCAGCAGCTCTGCCGCATGGGGGTAACTGCGAAGAGGATCTTTCCGAGATTCCAGATGCACAGCCACTCCGCGTCGCGTGGCGAGAAGTTCGGCCGCTCTCGTGCGCTCTTCGCCTGTGGGGAAGTAGGAGAGTTGCTTGCTCGGCAGCCGTATACCAGCAATGTTGGCAAGAATATCCATCATCGGCAGCACACCGTAGTACTCCGGAAGCTGATCGAGGACGTACCGGTAGTCCACAACAACATCAGCAACAGCTTCGCAGCGGAGATCGTCGCTCGTGTTGACTGAGACGCAGCGCTCGATGCTGGGATTACCGCGGAAGATCTCAGCTGCGTGCGGATGTGCTGCGACGGTGATGGAAAGATGTGGATGCGCAACCTTCAGTGCTTCGATCACGGCTGTTGCCATCAATGCATCGCCGAGAGCATCGCTGAGCCGAACATGCGCGGTGCGTGCGTTCTGATACTCGCGCTCCCAAAAGACGGGATGGAAGCTCGTCAGCGGTTGCTGTGGGTTTGTTCGGCGAGGGCGTTCCCGCGGTGGTTGCACCGCCTGATGATCGAGCGAAATGCCGGCACGAGCTGAAAGGTGATCTCGAGCGACGGCGAGAGCTTCATCCCACGAGCGGGTGTATGTGATGTTCGGCCAGGGATCGCAGAAGACTACACGTGAGCTATCCTGCCAGAAGTCCAAGTCGTGGTTGGTCATCGGTGCGAAGACAATCGTCGGTACTCCTGCCATTGCTGCGAATGTCTTGTGCCAGGAATCAGCAG
>RFIK01000021.1 GCA_003695605.1 Chlorobiota bacterium | reverse complement strand
TGCATACATGTTCAAGTACTCGCCGCGGGAAAACACCAAGGCGTGGAAGATGGGCGACGACGTTCCTGCGGAGGTGAAAGCCCAGCGGCTCGAGGAAGTTATCGAGCTCCAACAGCAGATTTCGTGGGAGATCAATCAGACCGAAATCGGGAAAACGTTCGAAGTACTTGTCGAAGGTCCCAGCAAACGCGATCCGGCACAGTGGCAGGGGCGAACCGATACGAACAAGGTCGTGATTTTCCCGCACGTTGGGACTGAGCATAGCTACGTTGTTGGCGATTGTATTCAGGTGCTGATCGAGCGTGCCACCAGCGCAACGCTCTTCGGGACAGTCGTCGCAGGGTAGGCGCCATGCGCCGAGAGCATGCACGGCGCATCCTTGCCGATGCACGCACGATTGGTGTGGTACGCACTGATCACTTGGGCGATATGGTGCTGACGCTTCCGTTGGTGAGAGCGTTGCGCCAAGAGTACCCGTTGGCAACAATTGTCCTCATCGCGCATAGCCGCACTGCCCCGCTCGCTGAGTGGGCGCCGGACGTTGATCGCTGCTATTTTGTGGACCAAATCCCGCTCGAACGTGTGCTCCGGCATGAGCGATTCGATGCGCTCTTTTTCCCGCGAGCGCGAGCCGACGAAGCCTGGCAGGCATGGTGCGCAGGCGTGCCGCTCCGCGTTGGGACGCGCTATCGGTGGTGGAGTCCGCTCTACTCGGTGCGTATCCCCGACCACCGCCATACGGCGGAGTACCACGAAGCCGAGTACAACGTCCGCATGCTCGAATACATCACCGGCAAACGATACCGCGTAGAACTTCTCCGTCCATGTGTTCCCAATTCGGTGCGCACGGAAGTGTCGGCGCTCCTTGCAGGTGCTGGTATCGAAGAGCCGTTCCTTGTGTTGCATCCAGGTGGGCGTGGTTCTGCGCCACGGTGGGAGAAGTTCCCTGCGTTGGCGATGATGCTCGCACGGGAGCGTCCCGACGTCCGAATCGTCGTGACAGGAACCACGTCAGAGGGTAGACTCTGCGCAGCAATTGCCGACGCTGTGCCTTCGGCGGTCAACTTTTGCGGTAAACTTCAGCTTACGCAGCTCATTGCGCTGCTCGAGCGGGCTGCCGTCGTTGTGGCAAATTCGACTGGTGTGCTCCATATCGCTGCTGCATTGGGTCGGGCCGTCGTGGGGCTGTTTCCAGCCGAACCGCCAGCGCAGAGTCCGGCGCGCTGGCGGCCACTGGGAGAACGCACGATTGTGCTCGCATGCTCACCGATTGATGCACTTCCAGTCCACTCCGTTGCGCGCGCCATTGAGGCGGTGCTCAGTGCGTAGAGTGTGAGGGAACGTCCATGCCGATTCGAGGGATGTTGAACTACATCATAGAGGGAAAAAGGTACCCGCTCGACTGGTCGGGCTTCTTCAGTCTGCCGCTCTTGTGCCGATAAGTGCTTTGGAATGTGCGGCATTGCGCACAGCAACGGTCATTTGGAAGGCAGACATGATCTCGACCGAACCAAAGCGTGAGCGCATCAGCCTCGGTGTCGCGATTGCAAGCATCGTCGTTCTACTCTGGCTTGCCAAGATACTCTACACCATCGGACTTTTACCAGCTGAGCACCGTGGCCTGCTCGGGACGGTGTTCAGCGTTATCATCACGGTTGGGCTTGTAGCGCTTTGGCGCAAGTATACGCGTGCCAGCCAACAGGCAGCGATTATTCAGCGGTTGCTATCGCAAAGTCCTGATTGCTTGCTCATCTTGACCGAGCAGGGGACGATTCTCGATGCGAACACCCGATGTCGGGACGTGCTCGGCTACGATGCTCCAGAGCTGCAGCTCTGCCATCTGCGGTCGCTTGTGCATCCTGAAGAACGTCGAGCGATCGGACATCTTCTTGGACAACTCCTCGCCGCGGGGAATAGTACGACTGTACGTGTGATCCTCCACCTTGTGCATCGCACAACACGCCCGTTTCCGGCTGAACTTGCTGCAACGATCGAAACGTTCGGACGGCGGCGGTACATTCTCCTCTCCATTCGCGATATCAGCGAGCAGGTACGGCAGGAGCGGAAAATTCGCCGCGTGCTCCACACGCTCGACCGCATCATGCGGACCATCCCCGAAGCAGTGCTGATTTTCGATGTGCAGAAGCGCCGGTTCGTCTATGCAGGCAATGCGCGTGTCCTTGGGTGGAATCCGATTGAGCTGACGCGCTTGGATTTCGACGGGTTCTGCCAGCGACTCCACCCTGCAGACCGCCAGCAGCTTGAACACTGCATCCAGGATTCAACAATCCTCCACGAAGGTGGCAATTTGACTTGCCTCTACCGGATGAGTGACAGCGATGGGCGCTGGCGATGGTATTATTCGCGGGTGGCACTGTTCAAGCGTAGCAGTGATGGACGCGCTGTTGAGCAGTTGCTCCTTGTCACCGACGACATCACCACCCTCATGGAGGAGCGAGCTGCACGGGAGCGGCTCCACCAGCGGATGCAACTGGCGACGCGTGGCGCAGGAATCGGCGTTTGGGAGATCGAACTGCGTACGTTGCAGCCAGTCTGGGACGAGACAATGTACTTGCTCCACGGGATCCCACCGGGCGTCGAGGGGAAAGCGCTTCTGCGCCAGTGGAGGCTTGGGATCCACCGTACACACCTGCGGGCCATGCTCTCGGAACTTCGCACGTTGATCCGCCAGGGGCAAGGGCAGCTTGTCGCTACCTACGATTTCTTCACGCCCACTGGTGAGCGGAAGCACTTCCGTGCTGTAGCGACGCTCGTACACTCTCCATCGGGCGAAGGGCGAAGTCTTATCGGCATCGTCGTTGATGAAACGCTCCTTGTCGAGCAGCAACGGCAGCAGCAGAAGCTCCAACACTTGTTGGAAGAATCCCAACGTATGGCACGCATGGCCAGTTGGGAGATTGAGCCAGATACCCAGCATCTGACCGCAACCAATGAGCTGTGGAATATCCTCGGTGTTCCGCCGCCGGTCGGAGCAGTCAATCTCCGACAATACCAGCAGAACATTCATCCTGAGGATAGGGGGCGTTGGATCCAGACCATCGAAACGGCAATTACATCCAAACAGGGCTATTTGATGCGGTATCGCATTGTGCGGAGCGATGGCCAGGTGCGGTGGATGCAGTGCCAGGGTGAACCGGTTGTCTGCAAAGGGAAGGTCGTTCTGCTTCGCGGGACGGTTCAGGATATCACCGAGCAGTACGTGCAAGAACAGGAACTCATCCGCACCCGCGAAGAAGCCCTGCGGGCAAGCCGTGTCAAGAGTGAGTTTCTGGCGAACATGAGCCACGAAATCCGCACGCCGATGAATGCGATCTTGGGCTTTGCCTCGCTCCTGGAAATAGCGGTTACTGAGCCACTCCTGCGCGAGTACATCACTGCAATTCAGAGCGGAGGGCGGACACTGCTCCAACTTATCAACGATATTCTCGACCTATCGAAACTCGAAGCGGGGAAGATGCGGCTTTCGCCCGAACCGACCGAGTTGAAGACCTTCATCGAGGAAGTGCGCATGTTCCTTGCTGAGCGTGCAAGCTCGAAGGGCATCGGACTGCGCACTGAGCTGATCGGAACGCTCCCGACGGCAATCGAGCTCGATACCGTCCGGATGCGCCAAATCCTGTTCAACTTACTCGGCAATGCAATCAAGTTTACCGATCGGGGGTGGGTGACACTCCGTGTCTTCGGCACTCCGAACGAGGACGGCACCTGGCGATTGATTTTCGAGGTGGAAGATACTGGCATCGGCATACCTGCTGACCAACTCGATGCAATCTTCGAGGCATTCCAACAGGTCGAGGGACAAAGCACGCGCAAGTACGGCGGTACGGGGTTAGGGCTTTCGATCTGCAAGCGACTGACGGAGCTGATGGGAGGCCAGATCACCGTCCGCAGCACGGTTGGAAGTGGCTCGGTCTTCACCGTAACCTTGCCTCGCATGCAGGTAGCCTCGATCGAAGGTATCCCCGAGCGATCATCAGGAGCGCTCCCGCAGGTGAGCTTCGATGGAGCAGTCGTTGTTGTTGTTGATGACGTCGAGAGCAATCGGGCGCTGCTCCGCTCGTACTTGGAGCATCACGATGCAGTGGTGCACGAAGCAGCGTCTGCCGATGATGCAGAGCGGCTCATCACTACGGTCGAGCCGCATGCAGTGTTTACCGACATTCAAATGCCCGAGCGCAGCGGCATTGATCTTGCGCGGAGTCTCCGAGGGACTGAGCGGTGGCGCACGTTGCCGCTTGTTGCAGTTACTGCTACGCCGATTGCCAATCCAGAGCACGCCGCGCTGTTCGACAGCGTTCTCATCAAGCCAGTGACGCTCGAGGCGTTTCTCCACGCTACATGTAAAATCCTCCCGTACCACCAGCGCGACGGGCAAGTGCCACTGGATGAGCCGGACGATCCCGACCAGTTGCCAGATCTCGATGACCAAGTACGGTCGCACCTGGAATCAATCGCTGCAACTGAGTGGAAAGCTGCAATCGAGCGATTCTCCAGTGCTGACATCGAGCGGTTCATTGCAGCGCTCGAGCGCGCAGAATCCCTCTCAAGTCATGCCACCGTGCGCCGATATCGTGAGCAAGTGCAAGCTGCCTATGAGCAGTTCGACATTCCCAAACTGCGAAGCCTGCTCGAGCGCTTTGCGGCACTTGCCCAGTTCACACGAACAGAACAACCATCGAAGGTTATGCCATGATGGCTTCGATTCGCCCGACGGTCTTCATTGTCGATGACGTGCCGCAGAACATCCAAGTTGCTGCGACAGCACTGCGCGATGAGGGATTCGTTGTAAGCTTCGCTACAAGTGGTGCCGAAGCACTCGAGCGTATTCCGCTCGTCGAGCCGGATGTGATTTTGCTCGATGTGATGATGCCCGGGATGAACGGTTTCGAGGTCTGCCAGCAGCTCAAGGCGAATCCTCGCGTTGCTGCGATTCCGGTTATTTTCCTGACAGCACTCAACGACGCTGACGCAACGGTGCGGGGTTTTGCTGCTGGGGGGGTGGACTACGTAACGAAACCGTTCAATACCGCTGAGCTCCTTGCGCGGGTGCGGACACATGCGACGCTCTCCTCGCTCCAGCGGCTGCTTGCGGAAAAAAACACAGTGCTCGAGGATCTGACGCGCTCGCTCGAAGCCCAGGTGGCGCAACGCACCGAAGCGCTCCACGCTGCACTGCGTCGGCAGCAAAACTTCGGGCAAATGAGTGCAGCGCTCGTTGCATTGATCAACCATGAGTTCCGCACTCCGATGACCGTCATCCAGTCGAACGTCGAAATGTTGCGCTATGCACATCAACTCAGTGCAGCCCAGCGTGAGGAACTCTGCAGCCAAATCCATCAGCGCATCACGGAAAGCTTGGCCATCATGCAAAAGCATCTCGACTCGATCGCGATGATGATCGAGCTCCATACAGCATTGCTCCACGAAAAACCGCAGCTTGTCTCGCCAGAGGCGATTATTCGCGATGTCGCGCAGTACTGCGCGAACGAGTACAATCGCCAGAACTCACTGCAGCTTCACTTGGCTGGATTGCCCGAGTATGCCATCATGTTGCCAGAGAACTTCCGCGTTGCGCTCCGCACGATCATCGCCAATGCGTTTGGGTATTCACCACCGGGGTCGGCAGTGACAATAGCTACCAGTGCTGACGCATCCTCGATTTCTGTGACCGTGGACGATGAAGGTCCCGGTATTGATCCGGAGGAAGAGCAGCACCTCTACTCCTGGTTCAAGCGAGGGAAGGCACATACGGCGCTCGGTGTTCAGCGTGGGTTAGGGCTTGGGTTGCCGCTTGCAAAACTCGCAGCGGAAACTATGATGGGAGCGCTCTGGCATGAGCGCCGCTTCCCACGAGGAACACGCTTTGTCCTCCATGTTCCGTATGGGCAGGAGCTTGTCACGCCAAACCTCGAAGGCGTGCAATCACTGCACTCGTCGAACGGCCTTCCACAAGCGGTACAATAACCACGCGCCCGCCCCGCGAACGCACAAGATCGGCGCCAACGACCGTCGCTTCCGTGTAATCGCCGCCTTTGACGAGGACATCTGGTTGAACTGTAGCAATGAGCTCTGCGGGTGTATCTTCCTCGAAGATGGTGACAGCGTCCACTGCACGCAGTGCATCGAGCACGGCAGCGCGATCCTCCTGTGAGTTGATGGGTCGCTCCGGACCTTTGAGACGACGGACGGAAGCGTCGCTGTTGAGCCCGACGATGAGCACATCGCCAAGCTGCCGTGCCGCCGAAAGATACTCGACGTGCCCGCGGTGGAGAATGTCGAAGCAACCGTTGGTGAAGACGATCCGCTTTCCCTCGGCGCGGAGCGCTGCAAGGTAGTGGGGAAGCTCTTCGCGCGTAATGATCATCGCAGCTTGCCGGTACAGTGAAACGAAGTCCCAGGGACGCAGTTCTTGCATCGAGCAGCGATGCTGTAGATTGCACGCAAACGAACGTCACTGCAATGTCGAATCATCGTGAGAGCTGGAGTGTGAACAACTGGCGATTCCTCCTGTGCGCAATGCTCTGCGGACTTGAGCTTGCAGCGCAAAACTACCCTCGTGCCTACGATACCAACGCGGTCATCGTTACGCGGAAGCTTTCCAAAGAGCTTTTCGACCTCAATAGCATTCCGTTCATGGAACCGCTTGTGACGACGGTCAACGCGACGAGCAACGCGCGGTTTTTCCGGCAAGCAGCCATTCCGTCGAGTGTCGGACGTCCGTACTTTCGGTTCGGTATCCACACGATGGTCGGCTTTGTCCGCGACGACCAGCGGACCTACCAACCGACACTCCCAACACTTGCACAGCCTGTCGAATATGGCAAGTATATCGGCTACGAAAATGGCACCATCGTCCTGCGGGATACAATCGGCTTAGCCGTGGATCTGGTCAAGCGGCTCTTCCACAAAGCTGCAGATTCCGGGCGAGTTCGCGTCCCTCCGGTTGCGCCGACAGTCTTTGGCAATGACCCAACCGACATCACGATTGACCGCGAGTATCTCCAACAGCTTGTTCAGACCGATCCAGAGTTCGCGACGCTCTACAACCTTCTCCCGCAGTCAACACGCCAAGTGGTGGATAGTCTGATTTTGAAGCTCCCAGCGACGCTGTCACTGCCACCAGGGCAGAACATGCACACCATCGTCGCTGCAGTACCGCAACTGGAGATCGGTGCGTTGGCAGGGACAGAGCTTCTTGTTCGCTACATTCCTCCGGTCGTGTTCGATCGGAACATCGGTCGCTTTTCGTTCTGGGGGATTGGGTTGCGGCATTCGATTTCGCAGTATTTGCGCGATCCATTCTTTGACATTGCAGTGCAAGTTGGCTACCAAGGCACACTGCTGCGAAAGAGCGTCGGCGTGACCAACGCGCAGCTCGAAGCCCGTGGGGAATTTTTGCTGGCAAACATCCACATGAGCCGGCGGTTCGAGGGGATCGTGGATGTGTACACGGGGATTGGCTATGAGCAATTGCGCGCGCGGTCGTCGTATCGCTACACGCTACCGCAGCAAGTGCAGATCCAGCTTGGCTTACTCCGTGTGTTGCCCGATGGGAGCGTCGTGCGGGACCCCGAAAACGGCTACCCCGGTGACGACGTCGTGCAGGAGAGCATCGCAACGCTGACGGTGCGGAATGTCAAGTGGACGATTGGGCTCGCACGGAGCATTGGACCGGTGACACTCTGCCTCGATTACAACCTCGGTTCATGGTCGCTGCTGTCGCTGGGGATCGATGTCCAGTGGTAGAGCAAGTACATGCGATGCAGCCACTGCACAAGACGCTAAACGAAACGAAGGGCACGGCACCCCGTGCCCTTCGCGTGCACTTGCGAAAGGAAGCGATGCGGAGGCTCTACCGCAGCTCGTAGGAAAGCGCTGCAGTAGCGTAGCGGCGAAGAATCGTGCCGCCGAAAATTTCGTAGTGTGCGCGGTCGAGGAGGTTGAAGATGTTGATCGAAAGCCGGAGGTCGTCGCTCAGGTAGTAGCCTGCGTTGAGATTGACGACTGCATACGCGGGCACGTATCCTTCGAACAGCCCTGCCACCCACGGGAACCCATCGGAATAGCGGAGCATGATGCTTGCATCGAAACGGCGTGGTTCGGTGTACGATAGCCCGATGTTGTACCGGCGTGGCGAGGTGTTCGGAACAATTTTCTGGGCACTGAGGCTGTTTTCGACAACGCGGAATCCCAGCCATGCAGCATTGGCGGTGATGGTCAGCTGATTGCTCAGGTAGTAGCTGATGCCCAGCTCGAGGCCCTGTTCGATGACTTCGGCAATGTTCCTCGGTGTGATGATCAGTGCGGGAGTGCCGTCGCGGTCGTAGGCGAGCCGATCGAAGTAGGTCGGGTTGAGTTTATTCAGTTCCGCCCGAAGGATCGAATCTGCGCGCTGGTTGCCGTAGCGGACTGGACGATAGACGTTCGGTGCAAGCCCGCCCAGTGGGACGCTGATGAAGTTTCGTCGCTGGTTGACGTAGGCATCGAGCGTGATGTAGAGCGAGCGCCCAATGATGCCTTTATAGCCGAATTCGTAGGAGACCGCCGATTCGACGCCAACGGTTGGATTGCCGAGATTCCACTGCGGCAGCGAGTTGATGCCGAGCCGTGGGACCCCCGCTTGAGCGCTAACGAGCGAGTCAATGCGTGCAAAGGGTAGTGGTGCGCCTGCGGGCGAGCGGCGGTACAGGTCGGGATAGCTCGGCCGTAAGAACGAACGATTGACGGTCAGTCGGACGGTGTGCTCGGCCGTCGGCGCCCAGATGATGCCACCTTTCGGCGAGAGCTGCGTTTCAAAAAACGTGGAACGATCCACTCGTAGAGCACCGACGAGCCGTAGCGAGGGAAAGAGAGCATATTCGGCTTGGCTGTAGAAACCGGAGAAGTTGTTGTGCAGCTCGCTTGGATCAATGATTGCCAGTGCACCGGCAACCGCCGTTCGGACGTGTTCGTAGCTATGTTGTGCTCCAACGATCAGGCGTAAACGATCGCCGAGGAAGGTGTCGTTCCACTGCGCATCGAGCACGACGACATCGGATTTTTCCGCCGAGGTTGCAGCAGCGTTGAGCACAATCTGCGGTTCTGGGGTCACCCGTCGTGTCCAGTATCCCTGGACGTTCCAGCGAGGGCTGTTGTAGGCAACACGTGCGTAGGGTTTTTCCACGTTGGGAATGAGGATGCGTCCGGTTTGATTGACGAAGTACTCGTTTCCGTACCGTGAGTAACCAAGATCGGTGGTGATGCGTTCGTCGGTGCCAAGGTCGTAATCTACGCGTCCAGTGATGCTGTAGAGGTAGGCACGCCGGTGTGCGTTGATGAGCGAGTCAATGCTCGTGATACGCCGTCCGCCGACGAGTTGTCCGGTGACGTCGCGTGCCAGCCCGGGGTATTCCAGCCTGCCGCCAGCGGTAGTATCGCGGGAATGCACCCACGCTTGATCCTGGAACGAAGCAGCTGCGGTGATTTTGTACGCCCAGCGCTCGATCGCACCTGCGTGGCGGATGCTGGCGCGGAGTGTGTTGTACTGGCCGCCGGTGACGGTTGCATAGCTACCGAGCACCTCGCGTGGGGCGTAGGTTGTGATTGCGATGACACCGTTGTAGGCATTGGCGCCGTAGAGCGCCGAACCTGGTCCGCGGATGACCTCGATAGAGCGAATGTCACTGATCTGCTGCTGGAGTGAATTCCATTCGAGCAAATTCAACAGCGGCGTCGAAGGATCGCGCCCGTCAATGAGAACCAGGACGCGGCGGTTGATCGAGGTGTTGAAACCGCGCGTGTTGACGTTGAAGTCGTTCATGCCGGATTGAACAACATCCACCCCTTGGATGTGTTCGAGTACCTTCGGAAGTTGCCCATGGGTTGTTGCGCGCTCGAGGTCTTGGGGGAGAACAATCGAAACTGCTGCGGGTGCGTCGGTAAGTTTCTCCAGCCGCCGAGAGGCACCGTAGATGACGACTTCATTCATCGTGCGAGCTTCGATTGCGACCGTATCGGTTCGTTCGATGGTTGTCTGGCCAGGGGGGATCAGAAGCTGCACGCGACGCTGCTGGTACCCAATGCCGCCGATGTTGAGTGTATAGGTACCCGGCGGAAGATCCGGCAGGCGATAGCTACCGTCGGAGCGTACCAGTGTGCGTTTGTGGAGTTCTTCGATCGTGACGACTGCTCCCGCTGCGGGATCGCCGTCGGGTGTGCGGACGGTTCCCAGGAGCGTTTGTGCGGTGCTAAGTGCTGAAATGTAGAACATACCGCCGATAATGCACACGGTTAGAATGCGCATAGGAATCAAGCAATGGTGAAACAATTAGCGCGTGCGCCTCGAGCGCAGCCTGTCGGTGTTCGGGTTGAGGAAGCCGCTGGTCAGTCGCTTGGTGATCTTGCTGGCGAGCATGCGGCGGAGCATCGGACGCATCAGCCCCGCCCCGATCACTGCTTGGCGGAAACGGTAGGCATCATGGAGATCGTACTGCTGCCCATCGAGGACCCAGTGGAGGAAGATCCCGTCGGAGATACCCAACTCCAACTGTGCAAACGAACTGGTATCCACTTGTCGGAATGCACCGCTTGCGATGAGCTCGCTGGCGACATGTGCGCCGATTGCGCCGAGCGTCTGCTTCATTTGCTGGATACGTTGGAGGAAGTGGGGGTCGTCGCTCCGGAGCGCGTGCGCCCAGAATTCGAGCAGGATCGGTGCGTACGCAGCGTGCTCCTGGTAGAAGGCGATCGCTGTTTCGATGAGTGCGTCGGCAGTGGCGAGTGGATTGCCACGATGCTCCTCGGCAGCACGCTGCATGGCAGCTTCGTAGGTATCCATCCAGTAGTCGTAGACTGCCAGGAATAATTCGTCTTTCGTGGCGAAGTACTCGTAGATTGTCCCTTTGCCAATGCCGGCGGCGTCGGCGATGTGTTCCATTTTTGTGGCGTGGAAACCGCGCCGGGCAAACTCTCCGATCGCTGCAGTGATGATATGCTGCCGTTTGGCAGCCCATGCGGCTTCCGATTGCGGGCGACGAGGCATCGGTGCGTGAATCTCGTAGTACGACTGACTGGTCGGTCGGCGAAAATACGGTCTGAATGCGTGCACGATGGTTCTGGCTGGGAGCATAGCGTTTCTGTCAGGGCGAAAATGCCAGAGCACGGGATCACTGCGAACGACACTGGTGGGATGGATCATGTCCTGCCGGTGAGGCTTCCGCGTGTCGAAGCACCACTGGGCTGGTAGTGGCACGTGAGTTTCCGATATTTGCGCTGGAAAGTACCACCGCACGCAGTGTGCATCGTATCCAACGGAGTTTGTATGGACCTGTTTCAAAAGTGCTACGACTTTACGCGCGCCGACGAGGTGAAGGCCAAGGGGCTCTACCCCTACTTCCGTCCGATCGAGGACAACGAAGGGCCTGTCGTCCAGATCGAGGGCCGGAAGGTTATCATGGCTGGCTCAAATAACTACCTTGGCCTGACGGCACATCCGGCGGTCAAGGAGGCTGCCATTCGAGCGATCGAACGCTACGGTACTGGCTGCTCTGGCTCCCGGTACCTGACAGGCACGATTGATCTCCATATCGAGCTGGAACGCCGGCTGGCAGAATTCTTGGGCTACGAGGCAGTGTTACTCTTTTCGACTGGCTACCAAACTGCACTCGGCTCGATCAGTGCACTGGTTGGGAAAGGTGACTACGTCATCAGCGACAAGGAAAATCACGCTTCGATCATCAACGCGTGCATGCTCGCCAAAGGGGGCTTTGCGGAATTTGTGCGCTACAAGCACAACGACATGGACGATCTGGAAAAGCTTCTCCAGCGCATCCCAGCCGATGCCGGCAAGCTCGTCGTTACCGATGGTGTGTTCTCTGTCACTGGAGAAATCGTTGACCTTCCGCGTTTGGTGGAAGTTGCTCACCGCTATGGCGCACGCGTGTTGGTGGACGATGCCCATGCCGTCGGTGTAATCGGCCGTGGCGGCCGTGGGACGGCAAGCCACTTCGGCTTGACAGCCGACACAGATCTGACGATGGGCACGTTCTCGAAAACCTTCGCTTCGCTCGGAGGATTCATTGCCGGTCCCGAGCGCGTGATCAACTACCTCAAGCATCACTCACCGGCGCTGATTTTCAGTGCGTCACCGACACCGGCGTCGGTAGCTGCAGCGCTTGCCGCGCTGGAGATCCTCGAGCGTCATCCAGAGCTGGTCAGTCGCCTGATCGCAAATGCTGACTACATGCGCAGAGGGCTCTCAGAGCTTGGCTTCAACGTCTATCACTCCCCAACGGCAATTGTGCCGGTAATCGTCGGTGATGTCGAAACGGCACTGGTGCTCTGGCGGAAGCTCTACGATGGCGGAGTCTTCGTCAATGCATTCATTCCCCCTGGCGTTCCGCCGAATATGAGCATGATGCGGACCAGCTACATGGCGACGCACGAGCGCATCCATCTCGATGCAATAATCGAAGCATTCGAAAGAGCAGGGCGAGAGCTGGGGCTTATCCCTCAGCGCTCCGATGCTGGAGTAGCTACACACTAACTCTGGAGAGAAGCAATGAAGCACGTCGTTGCATACCTTGCAGTTGTGCTCATCGCTGCAACAGCAGCTCGGGCTCAGAATTACCTGCCGAAAGGCAGCATCTTCGGAGGCATTCGGATTGGAATCGGTGCAAAGGAGAGTGCATTCGATGTTGCGCTCGATGGTGAATACACGCTCACCGATCTCGGCGAAGCCGGTCCGGGTATTGTCAACCTCGGCGTTTCGATTGACTACTCGCGCTTTAGTAAAGTTGTCACGCAAGGCAACATTTCAAGTACCCAGACGACGACGTACGTCCCGATTACGCTGGCGGGAATTTACCACCTTTCCCCAAGTATCGAGGACATGCCCCAACTGGACCCGTACATCATGGGGGGATTCGCCTATCGGGTGTACACCGTCTCCTCTGATTTAGGGTACGGAGTGATTGTTTCGCACTCGAATAACGAGGTGATTCTGGTTGGTGGCATTGGTGCCTGGTACTTTTTCACCCCACAGCTTGCTGGGCATCTGCGCTTGGCGTTCGGTGCTTCGACAGCGACAATCGGGATTGTCTACCGCTTCCGCTAAGCAGGCGAAACTCTTGTAGAAGAAGTGCGCACCGACGACGGCGACGAAGCGAGTAATTTTGCTACGTGCAGCAAGCGGGAGGGGAACGTCAAACCACGAAGGAGTCGCAATGCGCATCTGCATCGAGCGCCGCGCTGTCCGGCGCGTCTGGATCAAGGTCCATCCGAATGGACAGGTTGTCGTCGTTGCATCACCGCGGTATACAGTACGGACACTCCAGCAGATCATCGAGCGTCACCGGGAGTGGATCGAGCGGCAACGTGCGCGGTATCGCGGAATGGAGCGGATTTGTTTGGCACCCGGCCAGATGCTCTATCGCGGCAGAGCCTATCGCTTCGTGTTGCGACCGCGGTTAGGAGCGAGTGTGCTGGTCTATCCGCATCGCTGCATTATCGCAAGTGGTGCCAATCTCCTTGCTCCCTCGGTTCAGCGGCAGTGGTACATGTGGGAAGCAGAACGCCTTGTCCGCCGACGTGCGCGGCAATTGGCGCGACGGTATGGGTTCACGTTCACACATATTGAAATCCGGGACTACACCAGTGCGTGGGGGTATTGCTCGCAAGAAGGGGTGATTACCTTCGATTGGCGAATTGCGAAAGTTCCGCCGAGCGTGATGGACTATTTGATCCTGCACGAGCTCGTCCATACGAAGATCCCGAACCACGGACCACGCTTCTGGCGGAAACTCGAAGCACTGTATCCTGCCTACCGAGAGGCTGTCGCTTGGCTTAACTCGTACGGTCGTTGGCTCTAACGCCCCTCGATTCGGACGAAGACACCCCGACGTGCGACACGCTGGTAGAGTGTCCGCTCGTGCGGTCCGCCGATTTGTACTTCGATCTGCACAGCTTGTGGAGAAAGTCCAAGGCGCTCACGTGCTGCTTCCGCTCGTCGCCGGGCGAGCGCGCGATTGTAGCTATCGCTCCCGATGGCATCAGTGCTGCCAATGAGCACGACCGTTTTCCCAGCGCGAGCAGCGCGACGGACAAATGCTGCGAGCGTTGTGTCGAACTCCTCGAACGTTGTTGCGTCGAACGCGCAGCGGCCAAGGAGCAAGGCGCCGCCGCGGTCGAGCTCCTCAAATGCAGTATCTCGTTCGATGAACTGTGGGCGCACAATCCCGTATCCGCTTCGCTGCTTTGTTTGACCAGCAGTGTCCATGGCAACGACCGTCCAGCGATATGCCGTCGGAGTGCCGCTAAGAAGGGACCCTGGCGCAAGTTCAACGCGCATCGCTGCTGGTGCGCTCTGCGTGTGCATGGTTTGACGGCCATCTTGGACAACCGTGAGGTCGAAACGCACTGGCCCAGCGCTCGAGTGCACTACAGGGCGGAGCACAACTTCCACCGAAGGCTGACTTGTCGGTACGACGAACGATTCACGCAGAACGAGCGGATCGGACGTCTTGATCCACACTGCCCGCAATTCATCGGTAATCGCCAGGGGAGCCTGTGCAGGTTGAGGTGCTTCGATCGGCGAGGGAGCGACGCGGACCCCGAGCGCGCGCAGGCGCTCGGCAACTGCACGGAAGCGAAGCAGGCGGAGGGAATCTGGCTCATCTGGCGCAGTGCTCGGTGCAAGGTGAATCGGCGCGGAGCTGCTCTGAGCTGCGCGAGCAAGTGCATCAAGTTGTTGCTCCGCGGCAGAATCGAGCGTAGCGCTCTGCGGTGCAAAGAACACGACCGGCAGAACCATCGAACGTCGCTCAATCCGACGTGCGGGAAGTTCAACGATCGAGGTATCGCCACTGCTTCGGTGGATCCCGAGCACGCGCGTTTCGACATCGAATGCCAAGGGCGGTGGTGGCGGTTCAACGATCGGCGCTGGGGGCGCGACCGTAGGCTGGATACTCTCAGGGCGATGGAGAAATGCAATCCCAGCAACAATGCGATGGATGTGCCACGGGACATCTGCAAGACGGGTGATCCCCAGGGAGCCACGAAGTTCAGGGCGGAGCGTCCAGCGCGAGGTGAGCGGGATGCTGTAGCTCATCCCTGCGCTGAGGGCTGCACCAAATGCTGCTGCCGTTGGGATCGAGCCGCTTGTAGCATTCCGAGTCCGATTCCGCGTTTCGAAGTACACACCGGCTGCAGGATTGGTCAGTTGCTCTTGCTGAGCAAAGCGTGCAACCGCGATCCAATCGAACCGTGCGCCGACGTCGAAGCTGAACGCTGGGTGCGTGGGGAGGAGAAATCGAAGCAGCGGCTCTGCTGAGACTGCCCAGAGGGTTGCCTCGAGCTGATGACGGCTTATGCCCCGAACCAGGCTATCTCCCACGATAACATTGCCGATGAATTCATCGCGCGTAAGCGTTCCACCAAGCTGGGTGAGGCCCATACGGAGCTGCAGCGCAATTGGGATCGAGGCAAGACCATGGCCGTCGTGCTCAACAATCCCAGCGATTCCAACCGTCGGGGTCCACTGCGTACCGAAACTCGAGCAGCAGCTTTGCACACCAGGAAAGCTACCGAACGATGCATCGTGGAGATTGACACCACCACTTGCGGCTAC
>RFIK01000177.1 GCA_003695605.1 Chlorobiota bacterium | reverse complement strand
GCCGTATGCGTAGATGGGGTACATCACAAGCGAACTTTGGACCGACGCAAAGGAACGCACGCCGGAATCGCCACGCTCGAGCTCCTGCATTGCAAGGCCGTAGCACATATTGTTCATCCCACCGCAGCCATACTCGTGTGGCAGCGTCATTCCGAATAGTCCAAGCTCGGCCATTTTCGGCACAAGCTCCATTGGGAAATATGCCTGCTGGTATGCCTCTTCGATGATCGGGATTACCTCGTTTTCGACAAATTCGCGGACGGTATCGCGCACCATCCGCTCTTCAGGGGAGAGTAGTTCGTCGAGCTGGTAGTAGTCAACTCCGTTGAATGCCATAGATGTGCACCGAAAATTCAACAAACACTGATCACCGTATCACACAGCAAATTGTTTGCGCTGAGCTCGCCCGCAGCCGAATCTCCAGAAGGCGCGGACGATCAACAGAGCAAACAGTGCCGCTTCGCTGGTGAGCACCTCAGCCTGGGCGATTGGGAACGTGCCGTTCGGCATGGTAAGAGCTGCGAACGAGCGGTCCGGATTCCACGTGCAGGAAGCCCATTGCACGCCCACGCTCGCGGTACTCGGCAAATTCATCTGGGTGAACGAATCGTTCGACCGGCAGATGGTTTTTCGTGGGCTGTAGGTACTGTCCCAGCGTGAGGATGTCACAGCCGACAGCGCGGATCTCTTCCATAACAGCGAGTACCTCCTCTCTGGTTTCGCCAAGGCCAAGCATTATCCCGCTCTTGGTGCGGAAGCCCTGCTCTTTTGCGTAGCGGAGGACGTCGAGCGTCCACTGGAACTTCCCTTGTGGTCGCACGCGACGGTACAGACGTGGAACAGTTTCGGTGTTATGCCCGAGGATATCCGGCTGGGCATCGAGCACAATCTGCAATGCGTCGAGTTTTCCCTTGAAATCAGGGATGAGCACCTCGACGGTCGTTGTTGGGTTGAGCTCCCGCACTGCGCGAATTGTCTCTGCCCAAAGCCGTGCGCCCCCATCTGGGAGTTCGTCGCGGTTGACCGATGTGATCACGCAGTGGACAAGTCGCATGTGGCGCACTGCTTCAGCGACGCGGCGTGGTTCATCCCAGTCGAGCGGAAGCGGCCTGCCCGTTTTAACAGCACAGAAACCACACGAACGCGTACATGTATCGCCGCCGATCATGAAGGTTGCTGTCCCTGCTCCCCAGCATTCGGCGATATTCGGGCATCGCGCTTCTTCGCACACAGTGTGGAGAGCCTTCGCGCGCATCATTGTCTTCAAGTGTGCGTAGGCATCACCCCCTGGTGCACGGACTTTGAGCCACTCTGGGCGGCGGTCGGGTGTCTCGATGTGCTCGACGACGGGAAGTTCAATCATCACTTATCGCTGGTGAAGAACAACGGGCAGCATGCACTGCGAAAATAGGAGTCGCAGTCCTGGCGAGCACGCTGGCGGAGGTTAGTACACCCTCGGCTGATGTATGTGGCTCCACACGGCTAAATGTCAAGGTTCCGAACTGCCAGAGCATTGCGTTCGATGAATTCACGTCGTGGTGGGACGTCGTTGCCCATGAGGGTGTCAATCAAATGGGCGGCTGCTTGCGCACTTTCGATGGTCACTTGCTGGAGGACACGCGTTTCAGGATTCATCGTCGTGGACCAGAGTTGCTCTGGGTTCATTTCCCCAAGCCCTTTGAAGCGTTGGATGACAATGCCATCGGGAGTAGTTGAAAGTTCGCCGTCGTCGCTTAGTTGTTGCTCGTCGGCGGCAACTTTCGCTTTAGAGCGATCAGCTTTCTCCTTGCGGATGCGTGCGATGATTTCATCACGTTCTGCATCGTTGTAGGCGTAGTATTCCTGCTTGCCTTTTTTGATTTTGTACAGCGGTGGCTGTGCGATGTAGAGTCGTCCTGCTGTGATGAGTTCCGGCATGAAGTTGAAAAAGAGCGTCAGCAGCAACGTGCGAATGTGGGAGCCATCAACGTCGGCATCTGCCATGAGAATGATTTTGCCGTACCGTACCTTCGAAAGGTCGAAATCATCGCCAAATCCACCGCCAATTGCCGTCAGGATGGCCTTGATTTCGTCATTTTCGAGAATCTTGACCAGTCGGTTTTTGTGGACGTTGATCGGCTTTCCTTTGATCGGCAGAATTGCTTGGAAGCGACGGTCACGTCCTTGCTTGGCGGAGCCCCCGGCAGAATCACCCTCGACGATGAACAGCTCAGAGTCTTCTGGTGACGTTGAGCTGCAGTCGGCCAGCTTTCCGGGCAGTGCCAACGAGTCGAGCGCGTTCTTTCGTCGCGTAAGTTCGCGCGCTTTCCGTGCATTGATACGGGCTTCAGCAGCGAGCGTGATCTTCTCGATGATGCGGCGTGCGACCCCGGGGTTCGCATCGAGATACCGTGCAAGCTGCTCGCTAACGATCGAGCGGACGATGCCTTCGACTTCGCTGTTGCCCAGCCGGGTTTTCGTTTGACCCTCGAACTGTGGTTCGGGCACTTTGACGCTAATGACAGCAGTGAGCCCCTCGCGGAAATCCTCGCCCGCAAACTGCACCTTCGCTAAGTTGTTCGCTTCCGCATACGCGTTGATCGTTCGCGTCAGTGCAAAGCGGAAGCCGCTGACGTGTGTGCCATGTTCTGTGGTGTTGATGTTGTTGACGTAGGAGAACAGTCGCTCAGAGTACTCGTTGTTGTACTCAAAGCAAATATCAACGTACACTTCACGTCCGGGTTCACCTCCAGACCCGGAGATAGTGATCGGTTTGATGATTGCTGTTTGCGTGCTGTCAATGTAGCGGACGAAGTCCACCAGTCCGCCGCGGTAGGCGAAGACTTCGTGGTCACCGGTGCGTTCGTCGTGAAGCTCCAGTGTCAGGTCAGGGTTGAGGAATGCAAGCTCGCGCAAACGCTCAGCGATGCGTTCGTACTTGAAGGTGATGGTCGAAAAAATCGTTGCGTCTGGAAGGAAGTGTACGGTTGTTCCCGTCGTTTTTGTTTTCCCGATCACTTCCACTGGGGTTACAGGTTTGCCGCGTTCATAGCGCTGCTGGAAGATTTTCCCATCGCGCTCGACTGTTGCAACGAGCCACTCGGAGAGTGCGTTCACGCAGGATACCCCCACACCGTGCAAACCGCCGGAGACTTTGTAGGTGTTTTTGTCGAATTTGGCTCCAGCGTGCAGTGTGCACATGACGACCTCGAGCGTGGAGATTTTTTTCTCTGGGTGAATCCCTGTCGGGATTCCACGCCCATCATCTTTGACTGATACCGAACCATCGGCATGGATCGTGACGATGATGTTCTTGCAGAATCCTGCCAGCGCTTCGTCAATCGAGTTATCTACGACTTCGAAGACCAGGTGGTGCAACCCACGTTCCCCTGTGTCTCCGATGTACATTGCTGGGCGCTTGCGGACAGGCTCAAGACCTTCGAGTGCGACGATGCTTTCTTCGGTGTACTGAGCAGGGTTGGGGGCAGTTTTTGTGGTCATACGTGCAGTGGGTGTGGACTGTTGAGGAATTTGGACATCCAGACACATCGGTGAACGAGCAGATGCTCTGCCCTCACTGCATTAGGGAGTTCCTGCGTTCTCCCTCTGCTGGTGCATACACAGCCGTTTGTACGCTTCCAGAAGCATGGGGCAAAGCGCTTGCAAAAATACGGAATTGGCGCATCGTAATCGGTGTGTCCTCGGCTGCAGAGCATCCAGGTGGCTGAAGCGTACGCAAAGCCGTGATAGAGGGCACTTCCCGATCACAGAACACTCACGGCTCGGATGATTTCCCTCCCGAATCGTTCGTTGATGCGATGGCGGATGTGTTCAGCACGCAAGCGCAACTCGATACGCCAAATTGGAGAATGACAGCGGAGGATAAGCTCACCGTTATGGAAGTCGAGCATATCCAAGCGACGGATTACCGCTGGACCGAGCACCTCACGAGCAACCTCGGGTACGCGCGCTTCATCGAGCTTCGTACGAAGTCCGCGCTCATCGAGGAGAATCTGCAAGTAGTGCGCAAGTGGTTTGGGTGTGCTCATACCGCCTGGCAAACATAAGCACACAGGGCCAGGAGTAACCGTCACGTTTGGAGTGATTCGGCGCTTTTGCCGAGCAGGATGTGGTGAAAATTTGTTCGATGGCGAAGCGAAGCATCCGATGGCGCGGTAACGAACGTTTGCCACTGACGGCTGTGTTCGATGATGGATGACTCGAGCATGCCAACGTTGGTGCTATCGAGATCAGCAAAGACATCATCGAGCAAGAGAATAGGTGCACGATCGAGCACGTGGTGGATATACGCTGCTTCCGCTAACTTGATAGCGTAGAGCGCAATCTTCTGCTGCCCTTGTGATGCGACGGTGTAGAGTGGCCGTTGCCGCACGCAGAAGGTCAGCATGTCACGCTGCGGCCCCCACTGTGTGGTCATCCGTTCTCGCTCTACAGCTTGAAGCTCCTCGACGGTTGCTCTCATCGTGGTTCGGAGTGCTTCGAGATCGAGTGAGTCCGACCGAACTCCATCGTATGTGCAGAGCCATTGGAGCTCGTACTGGAGTGCGATCGTCTCATGGTTGAAGTGTAGTTCTCGCACAGTATCATCGAGCAGCTGATTGAAGCGCTCGACAAACTGCCAGCGTCGCTGGACAATTTCACATGATGCATCAATGAGCTCCTCGGTCCAGACTTCGAGTTCGCTATCATGGCCGTGGCCAAGTGCAAGGAGACGGTTCCGCTGTCGTAGCGCAGTCCGATGTCGCCAGAGTGCGTGTTTGTATGATGCAAAACACTGTGCAAGGATACGATCAACGAACGATCTGCGGATCGCTGGTTCGCCGGTGAAGAGTTCTCGGTGAAGCGTTGCGAGCACAACACATGGAATAAGTCCGATCAGATCTTGTGCCGATGTTGGTCCGCTGGCTGATGTACTGATGCGCTTTCCCGTGGTTCGATCGAACTCAATTGAAATTGTCAGTGCAGCACCGAGATCATGCCGCACCTTTGTCGTGATTCGATAGCCGCTTGCGTTAAACGCAACAAGCTCGTTATCACTAACAGGCAGAAATGATTTGCTGACCGATGCGAGGTTGATTGCTTCGAGGATGCTGGTCTTCCCTATACCGTTTGGGCCGGTAATGAGAACTGCGCCTGGCTCGAAGGCAAATGTAGCATGCGTGTGGCAACGGAAATGTTCCAGGTCCAGTTGCGTGACTGTCATCGCTTGGGCAGTGAATGAGCCGGATGAGATTCTACTGCTGACTGTGGTGGCCCGATTGATTGGTTGGAGTGATGCACCTGGACCTGAACGTTTTTGCTTTGAAAGTGGTGCGTACTAAACGCACGAACTGTGCTTAGCAAGACACCACTCAAGAGGACGATGAAACCAAACCACACCAGGTTGATCATCGGTTTGAGCGATGCATCGAGCACGAGTACTTGGCGTGGCGGAGAGGGTGGAGATGTGACCGTTCCGAATCGAATCGTTGCCGTCGAGCGCTCAGGGTTTGATTGATTCCGCTCGATGCGGATAAGTTCGAAGACAAGATCGCCGACTACTGTTTTCTTTGGGACGAAAGATTGCTCATGGAAATAGGTGTAGAGCGTCGTATCCACTGTGGTGCTCGTAGTGTGGAGGCGCACGGTAGCGCCCAGCATGAGTGCGCCCGGAATATCGCTCATCTGAGCACGGCTCATATCGAAGCGGAGAAGCTCGATCGTGGCGCTGGTGTCAACGGGAATGCGTGCTACCTGCCCTTTGGCCAGAGTCACCGCTGGTGAGTGCTCCTCGACGTCGAGCGCTTTCGGTGCAAGGTACACATCATGGCTGAGTGTGCTGACGATGCCCGGCTCTAAAAAGGGTGCTTGTCGCTTATTGAAGTCGCTATAGTACACGACAGGATACGCGTAGCGCTCGACCCCATTTTTTTCGACAGCAATGATGTAGCGATACTTTTCGCGATCGCGGAGGTGCTTTTCAAGTTGTTCTTTGCCCAACAGAGTAAACGTGTAGCCGGATGCTAAACTAGGCACTCCTTCAACCAATCGAAGGTGCATTGTGGTGCTCGTCCATGCGAATTGCACAATTCCGATCACGAGAATCGCCAGCCCCACATGTGAGATGAATGCGCCGAGCGCCATGGGCTTTCGAGTACGAAGAAGGCGAAGGATGTGCTGTCCGTTGATGGTGAGCGCAATCGCTGCAGCAACGATAGCAAGTGCAGCCTGCCAATTCGGAATGATGCCGATGGCCAGACCTGCAGCAGCAGCAACAATGCCGGCGCTACCAGCAATGCCGATTCCCTTTGCTAAGCGTACCGGTGGTGTTTGAGACCATACGGCAATGAGGGAGAGTCCGTTGACAATCAGTATTGCTGCAATGAGCGGCAAGTGAAGCTCATTGTAGAAGCGTGGCTCGATTGCAGCTTTCGGTTTGCCTATGAGCTCTGCGACAATGGGATAACTTGTCCCAAGGAGGACAATTGCTGCACTGAGCAAAAGGAGGACTGAGCCAATGCTGAGCAGAAATTCCCGCGAGCTAAGAGCAAACATGCCCCGTCGGACAGCATGCTTGCCGATGTCTCGCCAACGAAGGAACACCAGACCAAACCCGAGACCAAGGAAGCTCAGCAAGAAAACCAATAGCAGAACGTAAACGAAAAAGCCTGGCTCGACGAATGAGTGCACTGACGTATCACCGAGCACCCCACTGCGGGTCAGGAATGTCGAGTAGAGTACAGCTCCAAATGCAGCAATTGCGAGGACAAAGTTGGTACGAATGAGACCTTTCGTTCGCCGCTGCACAAGCGTTGTGTGGAGGAGGGCGGTTGCCAGCAGCCAGGGAACAAGTGAGGAGTTCTCGACCGGGTCCCATGCCCAGAACCCTCCCCACCCGAGAGTTTCATACGCCCACAGTCCACCTAGGGTGATGCCGATTCCAAGAACCAATACAGCAGCGACGATCCACGGTTGTGCAAGACGTGTCCACTCATGGTACTGCCGCCGCCAAAGTCCTGCCATTGCAAACGCAAATGGCGCTGTCATTGCAGCAAAACCCGTAAACAGCATCGGCGGATGAATCATGATCCAGTAGTTCTGGAGTACTGGATTGAGCCCACGCCCTTCGTAGCGTGTGGGATCTCCTTTGATTGCCTCGATGAATTCACGTGTTGTTCCATCGCGGGCGAAAGTCTCCCACAAATACGCGAAGGGGTTCTTCGCAACGAGCATCAAACTCAGGAACACGAGCACCAGCGAGTAAAACGCCATCGTTTCGGCTTCAATTCCACGTGGGCGGCTGTACTCGATGACAGCGATGCCAACAATGCTCACCAGGAGCGTCCAGAGCAGGAAGCTTCCCTCCTGCCCGGAGTAGAATGCAGCGTAGAGAAATGGTGGCTCCAACTGTCGTGACGAGTATGCCTGGACGTACGTGAAGTCGAAGTTGTGCGTTGCAATTGCAACGAGCAGTATCGCGCTTGCACTCATAACAAGGAGCACAAGCACGTAGTAGAGCGCCCGTGCGACGGTAGTGGGTGCTTCCTTTCGCTGGATAGTGCCAATCCAGTAGCCAATCGCTACAGCCAGTGCAGTTCCAAAACAGAGGTGGATGATAAGTTGTGCAAGCATACGTTCACTCCGTTCGAGGGGTCATCGGAGAGCTTCCTTCGTATTTCGAAGGGCACTTCGTCAGGATTTCGGTAGCATGGAAGTGATCGCCTTCGACACGTCCGCGAACGACGACAGAGTGCGCAAGCTCAAAGTTGTTTGGTTTAGCTCCCTGGTATTCGACTGGGATTCGGTTGCCCTGATCATCGATGAGGACGAAGCGGAAAAGGTTGCGGTTTTGGTCGTAGCTGCTTTCGGCGGCTACATCCCATCGCCCTTTGATTTGAACCTTCCGTCCGAGCGTACGTGCTTCGGAAATCGTAGCGTACTGAACTTGTGACTGTGAGAGCAGGTAAACACTTCCGCTGAGCGCAGCGATGAGAGCAATAGCACCGATCAAGTAGCGCGCCTTCATAGCTCATCGTGACAACATGGTGGCTTGCCGGTGGCAATGACGATTCATCTTCCTGTGTTGTTGTCCTGCTCAACTGTTTTGCCACTGAACTTGCTTAGTAGCTCATCGAGACGCCGATCAAGACGCCAAAGGTAGAGTGCAATTCCAAGCCAAATGAGCAATGTCACAAGCAGGACGATCACGTGGGGATGCTGGCTGAGGTACTCTATCATGAGATTTGCCCGAGAAGCCGTTGACGAAGAATGTGAAACCGTGCAGTGATACTGAGCATCCAGGTGTACAGCACAGTGAATCCAGCAAGCATGATGCTGAATACCGCGGCTTTCGTCAGGTCTAGTGCGTCATGCTCAGGGCTTAGGATGGGGCCAATGTTGGCATCGTCTTTCGATCCGGGATGGAGGCTGACTGTGATTCGTGGGACGATGAAGATCAGGAAAAGCGCAGCAATCGATGCAACAACTGCATAGACAGCAGCCATGCGGTAACGCGCCGGAGCAGGTGTGTTCGCACGGAGGACAAAGTACGCTGCGTAGATCGCCAAAAGGAGGAGGACTGAAAGCTCACGGGTGTCCCAATTGAAGAATTTTCCCCAGTTGAACTTTGCCCATATTGCACCGCTGATGTATGCGAGCGCAGTAAAGAGTGTGCCGACAAGTGCAGATGCATGGGCAATCACGTCGTCGTCATGTTTCCCCTGCCTCAAGTAGCGAAGCGAGAAAATCATCGTAACTGCAAACGCGAAGAATCCTGCCCACGCGGATGGGACGTGGAAGTACATGATTCGTGCTTTTTCACCTAAGGCTGGAATGTGTGGCAACATGATTGTAGGTGCCGAATCAGTACTGATCACACGGAATACCTCGTGTGAGATACTCTCGCCTGTTAACAGCATTGGTGCAGCGTTTACTTGTGCCAGAACAATTTCTGCATTACGCACAATACACATCATCGTAGCGCCGGCGTAATCTGTGCATTCGAGCAGTGTATCGTTGAGCAGTGATGCTCCACCACGCGGGATGAACACAGTGACTGTCGGTGGTGTCGCTGTTGCCTCGACTATTGCATCACGGAAGGTCCCGACAATTGGTGGCTCCAGTGCTCCGAAAATTCCCACGCCAACTATGATGGTGGCCGCAATTGCCCGCCGCCAGGTTCTCCGCTGAATTCCTCCGCTGAATCCAAGCGCTATTCCTGCAGCGAGTGCCAGGAGGTAAAAGAGAAACTTCATCGCATCAGAACGTGTTTGGACAGTGCTGCTTCCATCCGTTCAATCGCACGCTCGATGTTTTCGAGTGAGTTGGCGTAGGAAAAGCGAACAAACCCTTCCCCCTCTGAGCCAAATGCAGTCCCACTCAGACATGCGACCCCACTATGCTCGAGCATGAAGTCAGCAAATTCCGATGATCGCATCCCTGTGCCTGTAATATTCGGGAATACGTAAAATGCACCTTTTGGCGTGTGGCACCGAATGCCTGGAATCGCATTGAGACCGGCTACGATTGTATCCCTGCGACGCTGGAATTCCTCGACAAATCCTGCAACTGATGGCAGTGTCCGCTCGCTCAACGCTTCAATGCCGGCGATCTGGGTAAAGCTCGGAGCGCAACTGGTGCAATTCGTTTGGAGGCGCGCAACAACGTGAGCTACTGATGGTGGCATCAATCCATAACCAAGCCGCCAGCCGGTCATCGCGAACGTCTTCGAAAAGCCATCGAGCACGATTGTCCGTTCTTCCATTCCCTCGAACTGTGTGATACTGTAGTGGCGGTGCCCGTCGTACATGATCTGCGAGTAAATCTCATCGGCGAAGACGATGAGGTTATGCCGAACGGCGAGCTCTGCAATTCCTGCAAGGTCTTCGTACGTGAGGACGCCACCGGTTGGATTTTGCGGTGAGTTGATGATAACCATTCGTGTCTTCGGCGTAATGCGTGCTTCCAAGTCGGCGAGCTCAAAGCGAAATTCTTTCTCTTCGCGGAGTGGAAGTGGCACGGGCTTGGCCCCAAGATAGTTGATGACCGATTCGTAGATGGGAAAACCTGGGTTGGGATAGATAACCTCATCACCAGGCTCAACGGTCGCCTGCAGCCCAAAGAAGATGATCGGCTTGGCTCCTGGAGTAACGACTACATGCTCTGCCGTGTACTTCGAGATATTCCGTGTTCGGTTGAAGTACTCTGCAATTGCAGACCGTGCTTGTGGTAACCCTGCCGATGGGCCGTAATGTGTCCACCCATCGTCAAGTGCGCGCTTAGCAGCCTCAATGATGTTTGCTGGCGTATCAAAGTCTGGCTCACCGATCTCCAGATGGATGATGTCCCGCCCTTTTGCTTCGAGTGCTTTAGCACGGGCAAGGACCTCGAACGCAGTCTCAGTTCCTAATCGGTCGATTCGCGATGCAATGTACATGATGTTTCGAGTAGTTGGAAGTGCAACGATATGTTAGCGCTTTTCAAATCCGCCCAGAAACGATGCAGCACATGGCGTAGCAAATTTACTTCTGGACGTGCCCGAGACATGGTGCATTGACGACGCTGATGCAGATCTTTCTCCGGTCCTCCAAGCCTGGGAGCGTCCGTATCTCTACGTGGTAGTGCTGTTGGGAAAGGAAGCCGTTTGCTTTTTCCGGCCATTCGATGAGTTTGATTGCGTCGGGAAGTGCGAGCCACTCTTCTAAACCGATCGTCTTGAGCTCGTCTTTGCTTTTGAGTCGGTAGAGATCAACGTGCACAATTCTCACTGCGTCGCCGGAACGGAAGCGTCCTGTGTACACGTTGATGATCGAAAAGGTCGGGCTCGAAACGATATCCTCGACATCGAAGTAGTTGCAAATGCCTCGGACAAATTCCGTCTTACCTGCACCAAGATCTCCGCTGAGTGTTACGATATCCCCTTTCTCCAGTCGCGAGGCAAAGTGCGCCGCCACGGCATGTGTTTCGTCTTCGGAACAGCTTGAGTAAACCTCAGACTCCATAGAGCAGGTGGTTGTGATCATTTCGGATTCAAAATTACGATGGGTAAAATCATCTCCTCGAGTGAAATGCCTCCGTGCTGGAAGCTATCGCGGTACTTGGCAGCGTAGTGATGGAAATCAGTTGGATAGACCAGGTAGTAATCCTCTTTCGCGAGGACAAGGTTTTCAACCGGTGAATGGCGTGGCAAACGATAGCGCTCCAGCTCTGTGATCGTGATCGTTGACTTTGCATCTGCCCGCACATTCCTGCCGATCTTATACCGCAGACACGTCGAAGTTTGACGATCACCAATAACCTGGGCAGCACGCATGCAGCGCACTGCACCGTGATCGGTCGTCAGCACTACGGT